>JAGRIO010000437.1 GCA_020443225.1 Pseudomonadales bacterium | reverse complement strand
GACCAACCAGGGTGAGCAGGCCAACTGACACCCAGTAGTTCTCAGAGACTGCAAAACCCAGCAGCGCGATACCCAACAATAAGGCACCGGACAATAAAACCCGCGCCCGGTTACGGTTAGCCATCGAAGCAATCGCCAGTGAACCCGCCAGAGAGCCAACACCGGAAATGGAAATCAACAGCCCCAGCCGGTCAGGCCCGGCGTTCAGCACTTCTTTGGCGAATCCGGGCAACAACATGAAGTAAGTCAGACTGAAGAACACCATCAGAAAATTGCAGCCCAGCAGCATCGCAATCACCGGCGTCCGCAATACATAGCGAAAGCCTTCCCGCAGTTCTACCAGAATGGGACCGTCAGGCACCTTGGGCTTGGCCCGGTCTTCCACCTGGACTTTAAACATCATGATGCAGGACATAAGGTACAGACCGGTCATCAGGTAATAAACCCACTGAGCCGGATCGATATTGCCATGTCCGCCGCCGAGGGCTGCGACCATCCCGCCTGCCAGCCCCGGCAACATCAGCCGCGCGGTATTCATACCGGAAGTATTGAGGGCAATCGCATTGGTCAGCATCGGCAGCCCAACCACGTCTTTGGTGAGTGCCTGCCGCGACGGCATCATGGCGTTCATCACCAACCCCTGAAACACGCTGGCAATCAGTAAGTGAATAAACTCGAGTTTGCCGAGTGTAATCATCACCGCGATGGTCAGGGCGATCACCGCATTCATCAGCTGGGTAACCTGCAGGACATGCTTTTTCTGACGCACCCGGTCGGCAACCACACCGCCCAGCGGCGCAGCAAAAAGCCCGACAATACCGCCAGCAGCATTCATGTACCCGAGTTTTTCGTAAGAACCGGTGATTTCGAATACCAGCCATCCACGCACGAACATCTGCATGTTCATGGATGCAAAGTTGCCGCACAGGGCTGCAAAAAACCACCGGAAGTTCCGGTTGCTGAATGCTTCAAACGTGCGGGGCAAGCGGCCCCGGGTAGTCGACCCTGGCTCGCCATTTTCAATCGCAGGATCGATAGGCGAAGGATCAGACGTTGCCGGATCCGCAGACATGTTTCCCTCTTTCATGTCGCAAATTCAAAAACGGTTGATGGCTCAGAAAGCTTGTTATGGGTCGGTATACTTCTTCAGGGCGGGGCACGCCTGCCCTGAGCAACGATTCACTAAATTAACACTAATAAACCCGCATTAGTAGTCAGGCTAACTAATTGGTCTCGCCCCTTTTTTGCGCCGGCATTGCCCCTGACGGACCTGTCGGTGTAAGTTGCTGTAATGTCCTGACAACGGAAATCCGGCTTTGCATTCGGTCGACCTGATTATCATCATCCTGTACCTCATCACCATCACCGCAGTTGGTCTGATGATCAGTCGCCGGGTCCATAACGCGGAAGATTTCTTTCTGGCAGGCCGTTCCCTGACCTGGTGGGTGATTGGTCTGTCCATTATCGGCACCAATATCGGAGCCAATGATTATGTCGGTGCTTCCGGAGGCGCCTATCGCGTAGGCATCGCACAGGCCAATTTCGAATGGATCGGAGCCATTCCTGCCATGATCGTTGCTGCCTTCGTTTTTGTTCCCCTGTACTGGAAAGCCGGCGTCTACTCCATTCCCGAGTACCTGGGTCTGCGCTACAACAACACCGTCAGGGTGCTTACTGCAGGCATTGCCAGTATTTTCTCAGTCTTCGCCATCGCGGTTGCGTTGTGGGCGATAGCGCTGACCCTGCAAACCTACCTTGGCTGGCCTGTATGGGCAGGCATTCTGATCACCGGCACAGTGGTGGGGCTTTACAGTGTCTCAGGTGGTCTGGCTGCGGTCGCGTTCACTGATGCCCTGCAAGTCTCCATCATGTTTATCGGCGGCCTGACGATCATGTGGCTGGGGGTATCTGAAGCCGGTGGTCTGCAGGCCTTCGCAGAGCAACTGGCACAGAAGAACCCGGATCATCTGCGAGCCTTTCTGCCTGCCGACCATGAATCCTTTCCCTGGCCAGGGGTTATTTTCGGTCTGGGTCTGGTGTTATCACCAGCTTACTGGTGTGGCGGCCAGGCGATTCTGCAACGAACGCTCGGTGCCCGCACCCAGTGGGACGCCAGTGCTTCAATGATATTCGCTGCCATGGCCAAAACCTGCGTACCCTTGCTGATTGTATTTCCGGGCATGCTGGCACTGGTCATGGCGGCAGATATTGAATATCCCGATATGTCATTGCCCTGGGTCGTGAAAAATGTTCTGCCACCGGGACTCAGCGGCCTGATGTTTATCGCCATCATCGCCGCCCTGCAGTCTTCGGTGGATTCTGCACTTAACTCCACCTCACTGATGATCACCCGCGATATCAGAGGAGTACTGGCTGGCGAGCAGTCTCATGAGCATGACCTGGCGCTCGGACGCTGGATAACCCTGATTCTGTTAATCGCCGGCATGTTATTTGCCCCATACATCGGTGATTTCGGCGGTATCTATCAGTTCATTCAGACCCTGTTATCGCTGTTCCAGGGGCCGATGCTGGCACTGCTGGTGATGGGGGCCTTTACCCGCAGTACCACCGCCAGCGCTGGTATGGCTGCCATTGTGACGGGTGTACCGCTGGCCGCCACCCTGA
>JAGRIO010000436.1 GCA_020443225.1 Pseudomonadales bacterium | reverse complement strand
CTGCCGGAAGACAAACACTCTCAGCAACATTTGCAGGTGACCCTGCGCCTGCATATGACCGCCCATCACGCCAAAGCTCAGTGCGGGTTTGCCTGCATCGGTAACGAACCCGGGAATAATGGTGTGGAAAGGCCGCTTGCCGCCGGCAACCTGGTTCGGGTGACCCGCTTCGAGGGTAAAGCCGGAACCGCGGTTCTGCAGGCTGATGCCTGTACCTGGCACCACAATGCCAGAACCAAAGCCCCGGTAGTTAGATTGAATGTACGACACCATCATCCCGTTAGCATCGGCAGTGCTCAGATAGACAGTATCCGGCCCTGCACCCAGGTGAGTGGTACGTTCCTTTGCGTGGGTCAAGCTTATCTCAGCGGCATGCCGGGCGAGGCGTGCCGGGTCGAGTAAATCCTCTGGCGTTAACTGCATATGAATGATGTCCGCCAGATGCCGCTCTACTTCAGCGTAGGCAATCCGGGTGGCTTCGATTTGCAGATGTATTGCAGGTGCACTGTCGATATCCATACTGGCAACATCAAAATGATTCAGAATGCCGAGTGCAATCAGGGCCATGAGCCCCTGTCCGTTAGGAGGTATCTCATGAAGGCGATAGCTGGTGTTGCCCAGTGGCTGGCTGATAGTGCCCACCCAGTCACACTGATGTCGGTCCAGGTCTTCCAGGGTCATGGCACCGCCGAGTTCTGCGGAATGTCGGATCATGCGTTCTGCCAGTTCGCCCCGGTAAAAAGCTTCTCCGCCAGTTTCTGCGATGGCTTGCAAAGAGCGTGCATGATCTGGCAATCGGATGGTTGTGCCAATATCCGGTGCCCGGCCACCCGGGCAGAATGTATCCATAAACGATGGATAGTCCCGGAACTGCCGGGCAGCAAATTTCCAGTAATAACCGCTTTTAGGGCCAACCTGATAGCCTGCTTCGGCGTAATGGATAGCTGACTCAAACAGTTTTTCGAAGGGGAGTTTGCCAAAGCGGCGCGAAAGCGCCACCCAGGCGCTGACAGCCCCGGGGACCGTGACGGCGTCCCAGCCATGTTCGGGCATGGTATTCAGGTGACTGAAACGTTCCGGTGACCAGGCGGCGGGTGAGCGCCCCGAAGCATTCAGCCCGTGTAATGTCTCACCATCCCACAGAATAGCGAAGGCATCACTGCCAATACCATTGTTGTTGGGTTCAACAACTGTCAGTGTGATTGCTGCTGCCAGGGCCGCGTCGACAGCGTTGCCGCCGCGATCCAGTGCTCGCAGGCCAGCCCAGGTAGCCAGAGGCTGTGATGTCGCCACCATATTGCGCCCAAAAACCGGCGAGCGTTGTGATGGATAAGGACAGTTCCAGTCTGGAATCAGGCTCATAGCTTTGTTTTTCCTGCTGTTGGCTGGCTGCCGCAGCCGGATAGTTACGGAATATTCGCGGTCAGTTCACCTCAGATTTTTACGGTATCTGCCAGTGTGTCTGAGTGCCCGTCGATATCGAAAGACATGATCACGAGGTCGCGCAGTCGTCCCTTGCGGTCCTCAACATAGTCAGCCAGTACTGCCTCTGGCACAAAACCGAGACGACGAAACGCCGCCTGAGCGCCATGCTGGTCAGCTGTCATGTTGGCCATCAGTTTCTTCAGATCGAGTCCCCGCGCGACAGCAAAGATTTCCGAAGTCAGGTTCCTGCCCAGCCCCCGCGAGCGATAGTCACGGTTCACG
Organism: Pseudomonadales bacterium; assembly: GCA_020443225.1. Lineage (GTDB taxonomy): Bacteria > Pseudomonadota > Gammaproteobacteria > Pseudomonadales > Azotimanducaceae > UBA4582. The sequence continues at coordinate 932 of JAGRIO010000436.1, read as the reverse complement.
TTTACGCGGATTTCACCCACGCGACGGGTCCAGGGGGCATTGTTACGGTGTACGCTGGCATAGCCCACAAGACCCTTGTCGTCGTAAGCTGCCAGCGAAACTGAGCGCCCGGTTTTCAGATTCTCCATCCAGTCGTCGACGACTTCCGGCCTGGTAATATCCGAGCGCAGGAACAACATGTCCTCTTCATTCAGATCGCTGGCAAACGACAGCACGGCATCCCGGTCTCTGGCGCTCATCTGACGAATTTCAATGTTGGCGCCGTCTGGCAGCGTGATGGCTTTGGGATAAATATTTTCGGTCATGATGTTACTCCTGAATCAGGTTGCAGCCTTTTCCTGAGCCGCTTGCAGCAACTCACCAAAAGTAGCGTCGGCTGCCTGCACAATAACTTCAAGGTCAGGCAGCAGTCGTGGTTCACAGATAAAGCTGAAAAACAGTTGTTTGTTGTAGCTGAGGATCGTTACGCTGAAACCGATATTGCCGTTCAGTACCAGCAACCCGACAGTGTCAGTCACTTCATGCCCGCACATATACTGAGGTACCTGGACCCCAGGCACATTGGTGCAGGTGAAGTTGTAGCCAGGATTGGGTGGGCGGTAACCACCAGGGCCTTTCGGCATCACCGGTGCGGGTACTGCGGCGGCCCAGGCGGTTGGGTCGAGTCTTGTTCCCACCAGTTGTGTCGCAGCCATAGCCAGTGGTGGAACATGGGGCATGGATTCCTGCATCACTGTTAAAGCCTGGGCTTCTTCCTCACGCTTGATGCGCTCGGTTTCCGCGATCACCAGATGCAGACGCTCAACAGGATTGAGAGGTTCTGCGGGCAGACGCGGAAAAATGGCAGAAACCTGATTGCCCAGCGCGCCCTTGCCGTCTTCTGTTCTGACATTCACGGGGCACATGATGCGCATAAACTGCCCGTCAGTTCT
>JAGRIO010000435.1 GCA_020443225.1 Pseudomonadales bacterium | reverse complement strand
CACCTGCTGTGAGCGCTCTGAAAAAAACAATACAAACAAAAGATGCGGCAATTGCCAGTGCTAAATGTTTCCCATAATTGAGCGTCCTGAAATCGAAACGAATTCTGAATCTGGCCAGAACCAACATGATTGCAAAACACGCGCAGATCATCAGTGCATAACTACGCGACTCATTCTGAAGGACATATAGCAGAATACTCGGAACAAAGGAGCTCAGGAAAAAAAAATGGAGAAAAAAGGAGGATGGCTTGTCTATCCTTCTGGGCATCAATAGTAAGAGTGGTAACACGTAGAAAAGGATATCCAGACGATTTTCTACGCCGGGAATAAGCTTGTGCCACCCCATGTTTTCAACCCGGATCAGATATCCGAAGTAACCAAATATGAGGCTACCTACCCAGATCGCTGTTAAAAACAGCAAGGAAATATAATCCTTCAGGTAGGAGTACATTCGGCTTTCTCATCCTGACTATGCTGAGCTTTGGAATAGCCTTAGCGACTAACAACATGCAGTTGCTCAGGTAACAGATCCGTCTCTGTTCTGAACAACATTTACCGCACCCGGAGGCGGGGTCGGTACCAGATCATCTTCTCTTTTGGCTACCCGAATAACGTCTGGGTCAACATTGCGGCTGATCAGTATCCGATTTAAAGCATTCAACGCTTTCTGCTTATCCAGAATCGCTACAACGGTCAACCATATGAGATGGATATCAAGAAGAAACGACTGATGCTCAATATAAGCGAGTGACAACCGGCTTTTGTAAGGCCGGATCAACTGATTATAAGACAGGTCGGGGTCCTCTCTATCCGCCAGGATCTCGCCTTCATCAGAAAAAACAATTGATGAATAATCTGTAATTCCGGGCTTTACCGACAACAGTTTCTTTTCTTCCAAGGTATAAAGATCGGTTTCTCTCTTCACATTCGGGCGGGGACCTACAAGGCTCATCTCCCCCTTCAGCACATTCCATAGCTGCGTCAGCTCGTCGAGCTTGTAACTACGAATGAACTGTCCCACGGGTGTAATGCGGTTATCATTTGCAGAAGTAGAATCAACGCCCGATTTATCTGCGTTAATGACCATAGACCGCAGCTTAACCATGTTGAAAAGTTCTTCGTCACGCCCCACCCTCGGCGCTATATAAAAGGGCGAATGACCATCTTGCCTCCAGACCAGAAACATGACTGGTAAAAGGATAGGCGATGCTGCCAGCAACCCGAACAGTGACACAAAAATATCAAACAGTCGCTTAATCACGATTTGTCCAAAATACCGTTAACTGTGTTAATAATATCCTCGACGCTGGTGTAATAAGCAGCTTCGAGGTGCTTGCTTGTTGGTGCGGGTGTATCTGTCAGCGTCAGACGCCGCGGTGCCGATTTAAAGCAGACAGGCTCGCATCTCTCGGTGACAGCCGCTATCACTTCACCCGCCAAGCCGCAATTCGTCCATCCACCGTCTACCACACAAAGGTGGCCGGTTTTCCTGACTGACTCTACGATAAGAGAAACATCCAGTGGATTAATTACCCTTAGATCTATTACCTCTGCATCTATCTTATTGATACTGAGCATTCCTGCTGCCTGCTCACACAGATAGGTAGAGAAACTGCTCCCTACAAGTGTGATATCAGCACCCTTCTTCACGATGGCCGGACCGATTTGTTCCAGGGGAATTGGTTCAATTGGCGGCAATTCCGCCTCCCGGTCATACAACCACCGATCATCAATAAACACTACAGGATCATTGGAGAGTGCGCTGGAGATCAGAAGATCTCTGGCATCCTGAACACTGGCTGGCATCACGACTCTGAGTCCTGGGACATGCGCAAACCAAGAGTGAAGCGCCTGAGAGTGTTGAGCTCCCTGCTCCCCACCTCTGTTTACAATGCCACGAATAGTCACAGCTGCATTTGCCTGACCACCAAGCATATGCGACCACTTCGCTGCCTGATTTACGATTGGGTCGATCGCATACATCATGAAATCGATTCGCGGGTGAACAACTATAGGTTTGTATCCACACATCGAAGCCCCGACTGCCGCACCCGTACACGCCAATTCGGAAACAGGTGTGTCGATAACGCGCTCTTTTCCGAACTTCTTATCAAGGTCAGTCATGCTATTGCCGACATACCACGGACTCCAGAGTCCCTGGCCCATAACAAAAACTTCAGGGTGATTACCCAGTAGATACTCGAAACCCTCTAAAATTGCCTCGCCGTAATTAACCATTCGCCCCACCCCCGAAATAAAGAGATGACTGGTTCTGTTCAGGATCAGGATAGCGAGACTCACGAGCGGCGCTAATCCCCGCAGTCATTTCTCTATCAATTTCACTTGCGATTACGTCGAAATCAGCTTTGGAAAAGTCCTCGCGTTCCAGTGCACCATCCATCAGGCGTGCAATAGGGTCCCGCTTTTTCCAGGCGGCGACATCATCAGCACTTCTGCGAACACCCACATCGATGTTTTCATCGGGACCAACATGGCCGCGCCATCGATAAGTAATCAGTTCGAGAAAGGCAGGACCTTCACCGTTTCTCATTCCATCAACCATTTCGCCGGCGACTCTTGCAACCTGCAGAACGTCATTACCATCGATTGTACGATCCCGGACTTTGTGCGCTCGGGCGAACCGCGCAATTGTATCGGAAGGCT
>JAGRIO010000434.1 GCA_020443225.1 Pseudomonadales bacterium | reverse complement strand
ACCGTAAAATACTTCACCAGGAATTGTCAGCTTGCCGTTATGTTGTGGGTAGATGGCATAACTCTTCTCCAGCACATAGAAGCGCCGGTTCTTGACGATGGCGTCATAGCGCTTTTCAGCCTCGACGGTTTCAATAATGGCATCGTCAATTTTGGGTTCCGGGGGGAATTGCCCGGAAATTGAGTCGACATAATAAAGTTTGATGGTGTAGATAATCTGTCCCTGCACATAGACCTTCTCGGTATCAACGGTCGTGTCAAAAAAGACGTACTGATTGATACGCTGCTGGTCCTGGGCGGAGCGTCGGGTGACCGAGACAGGGATAGGCGAAGAGCGGAAGCCGTCTGCCGTCAGGGCCGGTATCTGTAGTTCGCCCAGCTTTTTGGGGCGAATCTGCAGCACCCACTCGGTGTACACCTCGCTGGTGGTATTGCCGTTGATAATTGTCGTGCGGCTGCTGCGGTTCGGACCCAGGGTCCGCAGAATAGTGAAATCCTGTTCGATGGCACTGAAGTCTGGCGTGGCGGTCGAGTTGTCCAGCCTGATGCGCAGGGTCAGGATATCTGCGTCTGTGACTTTCCTGCGGTCAACCGACGTCGTCAGTGAGGCCTGTGCCAGCTGACTGAAAGTCCCGAAGGCAATCAGTATCAGCAATACGAGGCTGTATCTGTTACCAGTTTGAATTCTGGCCATTGCCGTTGATCTCTCCTTTCTTGATTCTTTCGTTGTACTGCATCTCGAACTTGCGCTTCAGCAGGCCACCCGGGTCATCGGGTATTTTCTGCAGCCAGTTACGCAGGGCCTGGGCTTCCTCTTCAGACGGTTTTTCGTCTTCCATCGACATTTGTTGCTGGGAAGGCTCTTCGTTTTCGTTGCCGTCTTCTTTCTTATCACCAGGCTGAGCATTCTGTTGCTGTTGCTGATCAGTTTCCTGATCAGATGCCTGATCTCCTTCCTGTGGGTCCTGCTGCTCGTCGTTACTTTCTTCGCTTTGCTGCTGGTCATCCTCACCATTTTCACCCTGATCGTCGCCATTCTGGCCGTCATCAGACTTTTCCTGTTCTTCGCGGTTCTTTTTCTCCAGCAGTTGTCTGGCAATTTCGCGGTTGAAGGCTGCGTCTTCATTGTCGGGGTTCAGCTCCAGCGCCCGGTCATAGGCCGCAATGGCCTGGTCATACATCCCCATATTGGTCAGCGCGTTGCCCCGGTTATAGTGACCGTCAGATGTATCAAGCTGACTGAAAGCACTTGCAGCGCCCTCATAATCTTCGCTGCGATAGCGGGCAGTGGCTTTCCATGCGGGGTCTTCAAACAGCGTGGCTGCGCTGCGGGTGTCACCTTCCTTCATGGCTTCCATGGCTTGCTGATCGCGGGTTTTCCACAAATCATCCCAGACAGATGCCTCGGCATGGTCGACAGGCATGACAGCTATAAGTGCAAGTACCCAGATCCAGCCGCGGCGGAAGGCCAGCGCACAAAAAGGAATCAGGACTAACAGGAACCAGGGGCCTTCTTCAAACCAGTTGTCGAATTCCCGGTCAACCTCGCGGAATTCTTCCTCCATATCGATGTCCTGGGGTGCCAGCAGATACTCAAGATCCTGGTCGTTCAGGGTTACCTGTGAAAAACGCCCCCCGGCAATGGTTGCGAAATCCGACAGGGCGCCGAAGCTCACTTTGGGAATGACCAGGTTGCCATACTCATCCCGCAGGAATGGCGCATTCCGTTGCAGGCGTGTGGCGTCCACGGGTGCGCCCTCTTCGGTACCGATTGCCAGTACCGAAACCGGGTAAGCATTGCGGTTTGCCCGGGCCAGTGCCTGAGACTCAGCCACGTCACGAATCTCATCAGTGACAATCAGAATGGTGCCGGTAGCCATGCCGGCATCAGTAAACAACTGGTAGGCTAAGCTGAGTGCGGGTGTCAGGCGACTGCCGGGGGCCGGCATGATTTCAGGCGCAACGGATGCCAGCAGTTCCAGTATGGTATGGGCATCGTCAGTCAGTGGTGAGACGACATGGGCGTCGCCGGCAAAAGCGATCAGCGCTGTCACACCCTCCTTGCGTTCATTCAGCAGATCCGTAAGTTTGCGCCTCGCGCGAACCATGCGATTGGGACTTTCGTCGGTGGCATACATCGAGCGGGTGGCGTCCAGGATAATAATCAGCGCATCTTCGCGCTCATGGACCGGCTGCGGAATCTTGCTCCAGACCGGACCTGCCAGGGACACAATGCTGATCAGCCACGCTGCCAACAGACCATTGATAATCCAATGGGCCTTTCGCTCACCGGCGTTTTCCAGCAGAAAAGGCAGCAGGCCAGGATCAATACTGTCCTCCCAGTTTGATGCGTTACTCGCCCTGTGGCGCAACAGCAAGTACAGCAGGACCGCAGGAATCACGGCCCAGAACCAGAGCGGGCGGACAAAGTGAAAATTGGCGAGAATATCTTCCATTACCCGCTCACCTTCGGTTTTACAGAGTTTGGTGCCTGGAACCTGACCCGCGCCAGCCAGCTCAGAATGACCGGATGGCTGGCTGACAGAAGCAGGCTCAGCACAAAGGCAATGGCCAGCGGCCAGTAATACAGAGATTTGACTGGCCGGAAGGTTTCCTTGTCCTGCTCAATCGGTTCAAGTTCATCAATGGCACGGTAAATGTCCTGCAGTT
>JAGRIO010000433.1 GCA_020443225.1 Pseudomonadales bacterium | reverse complement strand
GTGAACTCCGTTGCGGCATGCATCTTCTACCCGTTTTCGGACCAGTTCTGGCAACGACAATTTATGGCCACTGCGCTTAAAGATCATCTGATTAGTTTGCTGCCCGCTGCTGCACCCGGGTTGAATCGTTTTGATATCGCAACGTTCAGCAAGCCTGGTTCGCCGTGGCTGTCCCACCGGGAACTGATGCACAGTGTGATATGTGAAGAGATGTGCACGGTAGTGGGGCTGGTTCGGCAATCTCTTGGTGATGATCCATCAGGATGGCGCTGGGGCGATCTTCATCAGATAGCGTTTGCCCATCGTTTAAGCAAACTGGCTTCCTGGGAGTCGATGACCGCAGGGCCGGATGAGACAGGTGGTAGCCCAACTACTCTGGGAATGGCCATGCACATGGGTAAGGGGCCGGGCAGAGCGCAGGCAGGCGAGATACCGTGTCGGGTATATCATGGCCCTGCCTATCGTCTGGTGGTGGATCTTGGTGATACCAGTCAGGCACGATTTGTTATCGCAGGCGGGAACGGCGGCCGGGCTGGTTCGCCGTTGGCTATCAATCATTATGCAACCTGGCTGGCCGGAGAATATTTCGACCTTCGGTTAGCAAGGGATGACGCAGAAGCCATTGAGACCTGGTCCTTTGGCAACTGATCGTAGGCAGCGGATGAGACTGAGGCGCCAGCGACCCTGGTAATGAGCGACTGCAGGTGCTTTCTGTTGTCGTTCAGTTCGTTCTGGCTCGTATGCCAGCGTGACTGAATGAAGCCTGGGAGCCGATAATGGTCCCGAACAGAAGATTCGATTCGAAAGCCAGATCAATATATGATCTGTACCCTCAAATTTCACATAAGAGAGTTCTAAATATGGGATCAGCTCTGATTATTGACGCATGCCGCACCCCCCGTGGAATCGGCAAACAAGGAAAAGGTTCTCTGGCACACCTGCATCCGGGGCATCTCGGTGCGACCGTGCTGCGGGCGCTGCAGGAGAGAAACGGCTTTGATACCGCCGAGGTTGACGACATTATCTGGGGTACCAGCTCACAGGTCGTGGAACAGGGTGGTGACCTCGGGCGCATGTCTGCGCTGGCCGCCGGGTATTCCATCAAGGCAAGCGGCATGACACTGGATCGTTTCTGCGGTTCAGGTATCACCTCTGCCAACCTGGCTGCCATGGCGGTGATGTCTGGTATGGAGCATCTGGTTGTTGCCGGTGGTACGGAAATGATGTCATTACCGAAAAAAGGTGTGTTGCCAATTGGAGGTAACAACAAGCAACTGCAGGAACTGCATCCACAATCCCATCAGGGTGTGTGTGCAGATGCCATTGCAACCATGGAAGGCATTACCCGGGCGGAACTGGATCAGGCAGGTGCAGAAAGCCAGCGCCGTGCCCTCGCCGCCATCGAAGGCGGACATTTCGATAAATCCCTGATTGCTGTCTACAACGAAGATGGCTCTGTAGCACTGGATCGTGAAGAGTTTCCCCGGCCCGGCACCACTGCTGAAACTCTGGCTGCACTGAAGCCCAGCTTTGAGCAACTGGCAGATTATCGCCATACAGAGGATTCACTGACTTTCCGTGAACTCATCAACAAGCGATATCCGGATGTCGCTATTCAGCACGTCCATCATGCAGGCAACTCATCCGGTGTGGTTGATGGCTCTGGCTGTATTCTCTTCGCCAGCGAAGACTATGCGAAAGCCCATGGCCTGAAGCCCCGTGCCCGCGTGGTAGCAACCGCGAATATGGGTGATTGCCCCACACTGATGCTGAACGCTCCGGTACCGGCAGCGCAGAAAGTGCTGAAGATGGCTGGTATGACCCTCGCTGATATTGATCTGTTCGAAATCAATGAAGCGTTTGCTGTTGTGTCTGAGAAGTTCCAGCGTGATCTGAACCTGGACCGGGACAAAGTCAACGTGAACGGTGGTGCCATGGCACTTGGACATCCCATTGGTGCTACAGGCGCAATGTTGATTGGCACTGCGCTGGACGAGCTGGAACGTCGCGACCTGCAGCGTGCATTGATTACTATGTGCGCCGCTGGTGGTATGGCGCCTGCGATTATCATCGAACGCGTCTGAAGCGTGTTTTCCTGATGACGAACATCCGGGGCTGTAATTCGCAGCCCCGGATGTTCAGTTTCAATAGCGGCTCACCAGCACGCTCAATCTATGGGGTCTGATCGACCCGCACTGTCTGCACTGTCCTCTCTGTCCTCTCTTTCCGCTCTGCCAGATCGTCCGCTCTTCCTACCCAGATACCCACAAGCTGCTGAATTTCTTTCAGAGGTTTATAACGCATCTCGTCAGCGAACCCGCCATGCTACAAATTCATGGGTTTCAGAAAGATCAGGGAATTACCTGACGCTAGAGCTGAACGAATACTGCAAGGTTCAATATGGTTCTGAATCTAGTCGTATTAAGCGTTGGAGATGTCATTTTGAAAAGCATGCAACCGGTCAGGCTCTTGTCATACATGAGTGTTGTCGCCTTAGCAGTATCCATGTTTGTCGGTAGTGGCGTGGCTCACGCAGACGAAGTAGTGATGACCTATCCGCAAAACGAATCAGTGGGGCTGGCTATGGGATGGGATATGGAGAAAAACGTATCTGTGCCCAACATCTGTATTAAAAATTACAAGCAGTACAAAACCAGCAAAAATGACCTGACGCAGGGATTTATGCAGGGAAATAACTCCTTCTCGCT
>JAGRIO010000432.1 GCA_020443225.1 Pseudomonadales bacterium | reverse complement strand
CATATAATAGAACTACCCAGGTTCAAAGGGAATCTTGAAACCCTTGAGACAGAACTGGAAAACTGGGTATACCTTTTACGAGAAGCGGGACAGCTAAAGGAAAGAGAGATGAGCGATTTAAAAATCAAAAACCCTGTAATTCGAGAGGCTGTTGAAGCTCTTCAGGATATTTCTCTGGACAACAAGACCCGGAATTACTATGAAATGCGCCTGAAAGCCGCTCGTGATTATGAGGCCATGAAAGACTATGCTTATAAAGAGGGGAGGAAGAGCGGTTTTGAAGCAGGAATAGAAAAGGGAATTGAGAAGGGAATAGAAAAAGGCAGAGAACAGGAACGCCTTATAGCTCAGGAAGAGATAGAGAAGACACAACGCCTTGCAAGTATTCGTGAAAAAAGAGCCGAGCATAAAAAAGCCCTACGAACCGCGATAAAAATGAAACACGCAGGTTCCTCTCTTGATTTCATTTCAGAAATGACCGAACTTCCGGAAGCCTATCTGGAGAAATTTTTTATGCTTCGACTCAGGCTGTATCCGGCTACTGAGCAAGCGTAGCGAGAATTCGAAGTAAGCTCAGCAGCGACCCCAGAGCGAACGTAGAGAACCGAATGTCAGCGATTAGCGCTCCCTTCGGCTTCTCTCAGGGAGCGGTTGCACAACATTTGGGTAGACTTCAAAGGGCATCAACCCGACATGTAGGTTCTAATACTTATCTGTAGGTAACAACAATATCTACCCTTCTATTCAGAGCTTTATTTGGCTCGGAATCATTGGGTTGAACGGGATGATATTCTCCGTAACCGGCTGCTGAAAATTTAGGAGGACTATATTTGTTTGGGTTACTTTTCAGGATATACTGCAATACAGAAAGTGCCCTTTCGGTAGATAGTTGCCAGTTATCACGTAGTTCTTTTCTTTTTCTTACCGGAACATTATCGGTATGACCTTCAACCTGTATTTCGCCCGTCGATGCCTGCAGCACAGGCAGCAAGAATCGCAATTGCGTGGAATCAGCCAGCGCTGCGCTACCTGAATCAAACAGCAGGGCCGACCCGATCCTGATTTCCAGCCAGTCTTCTGAGGTGCCGGCTACCACACTAGTGTCCGCAAACCACTGCGTCAGCAGCGCGGAAGCACCGACCTCCCCGGCATCGGTAGTTGGCAGGCTTTCCTGCCGGCTGCCCGGAGTCTCATTTTCAGGTATCTGTGCCGACACGGCATCGGTCATACTGGTTGCCTTCACCAGGGACGGGACTGGCAGATCGCCGGCACGCTCAATAACCGCACTGTTAGTAACCGCACGATCAGTAAAAGCCGCCCGCACCTTACCAAGCTTGTTGTTGTCTACCCGTGAGACTGAGTACATCACAACAAAAAAAGCCAATAACAGAGTCAGCAGATCGGCATAAGACAACAACCATCGTTCTCTGTGAGGGGCAGTGCCAGCGAAGCGGGAAAGGTCCATGGGCTATCTCACCAGACTACGCAGGCGCGCTTCGAGCATTTGCGGGTGTTCACCTTCGGCGATGGCCACCACACCTTCAACCAGCAGATTACGGGCGATCAGGTAGTCATGCAGAATTTCACGCAGGCGCCCGGCAACCGGAAACAGTAGCAGGTTGGCAAAACCTACCCCATAAATGGTCGCCACAAACGCCGTCGCAATACCACTACCGACCAGTTCCGGCTGATCAAGATTACCCATCACCTGAATCAACCCCATGACAGCGCCGATAATGCCGATAGTAGGTGCATATCCACCCATGTGTTCAAAGATGCTGGCGGCCCGGGCATCCTGAGTAGCAGACCGCTCCAGCTCATCTTCCATTCGCTGCCGGATCCTTTCCGGCTCATAACCGTCAGCAACCAGCAACAGCCCCTGTTTCAGAAACCGGTCTTTTTCATTGTGGGCCTGATCCTCTACACCCAGCAAACCCTTCTTTCGGGCAGCCTGGCTGAGAACCAGCATATGTTTGATGATGTCAGAATGAGAAACCCGGGGCGGAGCCACCAGCCAGGCTAAGAGGGCAATACCACGTCGCAGTACTGGCCAGGGAGTTTGCAGAATGACAGCCCCGAGAGTACCGCCGAAAACCACCAGTGCGGCCGGAGGATTGAGCAATGCATCAAGGGTGCCACCCTCGAGAAAATTGCCATATATCACTGCTGCAAAGGCGATACACACGCCCAGCAAGCTCAGCAAATCCATTTATCTGTTCCCTGCCGATGTCTGAACCGGTCTTCCTGACGGTTCTGACTGTCAACCGTAGCGCTTGAGCATACCTGGCACGTCGAGAATCAACGCTATGGTGCCATCGCCGGTAATGGTGGCACCGGCCATGCCTTCCGTGCCCTGAAGCATTTTACCCAGCGGCTTAATCACCACTTCTTCCTGACCAATAAGCTGATCAACTACAAAACCAACCCGCTGGTTACCAACACTGACAATAACCACGTGTGACTCTTCACCATCGTTAGCGGGCTGAACATAACCACCCTTAACCAGCCATTTCTTGAGATAGTAAAGTGGAATAGCTTTCTCTCTGACGATAATGACTTCCTGGCCATCAACCACATTGGTGTGACTGAGATCCAGATGAAAGATTTCGTTCACACTCACCAACGGAAGTGCAAAGGTCTGGTTTTCAAGCATCACCATGAGTGTGGGCATAATGGCTAGCGTCAACGGGACTTTGATAACAATCCTGCTG
>JAGRIO010000431.1 GCA_020443225.1 Pseudomonadales bacterium | reverse complement strand
AGCAGGAAGGTACCTACCCCTTACCGGAAGCCCAGCTTGACCGTTTTCTGATGCACGTCACCGTTGGCTATCCTGATGCCGCATCGGAACGCCGTATTCTTGAAATCGTACGCCGGGAACAACTGGCAGCTCACGATGAAATCGTGCACGAAACACCGGTGCATATCAGACAGGAAGATATTTTCAGTGCGCGCAGGGAGATCCTGAACCTGCACATGGCGCCTGCGGTTGAGGATTATATTGTTCAGCTCACCATGGCCACACGGCAGCCGGAATTATTCGGCGATGACCTGGCTAACTGGCTGGATTATGGGGCATCACCCCGGGGAACCATTGCACTGGATATCTGCAGCCGCGCCAATGCCTATTTGCTGGGTAAGGATTTCGTCTCGCCGGATGACGTTCAGTCAGTGGTCCATGATGTCTTCCGCCACCGCCTGATAGTCAGCTTCGAAGCAGAGGCAACAGGCATTGATGCAGACCATGTTATCGACACTCTGGTTCAGCGGGTGGCAACCGCCTGACAGGTAACGGCACATCATGGCGACTTCAAACGTTCAGCCCAATCCACACTATCTGACACTGGCCGGCGGTGCCTACACCAGCATTCGCGACCTGACGCGGTTGCGCTATGCCAGCCGCGAGATAGACCGGATCGTTGGTGAACGGGCTAAAAATCCGTTATCAGGGCTGATGACTTCCAGCTTCCGGGGCCGGGGGATCGACTTTGCTGAGGTCAGGAACTATCAGCCGGGTGATGACATCAGAACCATCGACTGGCGGGTAACTGCCCGTACCCGCAAGCCCCACACCAAACTTTTTCAGGAAGAGAAAGAGCGACCAGTGCTGCTTGTTGTGGATCAGACCCAGACCATGTTCTTTGGCTCCAGAGTCCTGTTCAAGTCCGTACTCGCTGCACAGGCAGCGGCGCTACTGGCCTGGACAGCCCTGGACAAAGGCGACCGGGTGGGGGGTTCGGTTTATTCAGATACCGAGCACCGTGAGATTCGCCCACGACGCAGCAAGCATTCTGTGTTGCGCCTGGTCCATGAACTGGACAGTTTCAATCATCAGCTGAGTCGCGAGAATCATCCGGAACATACGCTTGGCATGGGCACGGTTCTGCGCAATTTGCGGCGGGTAGTCAAACACGGCAGTGCGATTTTTATCATCAGCGACTTCCATGGTTTCGATCAGGAAGCCAGACTGCATTTTGAGCAGCTGGCCAAACACAATGATATGGTTGGGGTTCACATCTCAGACTTGCTGGAACGCGACCTGCCCAGGCCGGATATCTACACCATCACCAACGGCACCGAGAAAGCCCGTATCAATACCGGTGACCGACAGTTCCGGAATGCCTACCACGACAATTTCGAAAACCATATCAGCGGCGTCAGACAGCTGTTTTCCCGACAAAAATCGCCGTTGTTTGAGATTCAGACCCATCTGCCACTCATCAGTCAGTTTGTTGGCGCCTATAACGCCTGGGCGAGGCAGATGTAATGGCCAGTTCTCCCGTGCCCACCCCGCAGGATGGCGAACCTATTCCGAAGCTTCGGGACCTGCACTTGCCAACTGACATTGACAGCTGGCCCCCCGCCATTGGCTGGTGGTTACTGGCAGCTGTGGCTATTGGAGTTGCCGGCTTTCTGCTGTGGAAGTTATGGCAATACTGGCGTGCCAACAGCTATCGCCGGGAAGGCAGGAAAGCCCTGCTGGCACTGAAAGCCAGCCACAGCGAAACCGGCGACATTCAGGCCTGGCTGCTGGCTTTCAACGACTTGCTGAAACGTGTTGCGCTAACAGGTTACAGCCGTGAGCAGGTCGCGAGTCTCAGCGGTGAAGCCTGGGTGGCCTTTCTGGACCGGACCATGGGCAGCCATGAATTTTCTATGGGTGCCGGCCAGGTGCTGATTGATGGCAGCTATAAAGCCGAAGTCAGTGCTGATGTCGAGGCTCTGCATCAGCTGGGCCTGCAGTGGATCAGCAAGCACCGGAAACGCCTGCCGGAGCAGCGCCCATGATCGAGTTTCTGTTTCCCTGGGCACTGGTAGTAATGCCCCTGCCGCTGATTGTCTGGCTGCTGGTACCCAAAGCCCGCCAGGAAGATGCCGCATTACATACGCCGTTTTATGGCAGCGTCAGCGCCTTTCAGGCCAGCCACCACGCACCAGGTGAACGCTCATTATGGCGACGGCTGATGCTGCTGCTGATCTGGCTGTTACTGATTCTGGCTGCCATCCAGCCCCAGTTCGTGGGCGATGCTATCGAATTACCGACCACAGGACGGGACCTGATGCTGGCGGTGGACATCTCCGGCTCCATGGGCACTGACGATATGGAAATGGCCGGCCAGCGCACCACTCGTCTTGACGTGGTGAAGTCTGTGATTTCCGATTTCGTTGAACGCCGGAAAGGTGACCGGCTGGGTCTGATTCTGTTTGGCAGTAAGGCCTATCTGCAAACGCCGCTGACCTTTGACCGCAATACCGTGCAAATGCTGCTACAGGAAACTCCGCTCGGCATTGCCGGGGGTAAGACCGCGATTGGCGATGCTATCGGGCTGGCCGTCAAGCGATTGCAGGACCGTCCCTCTGACAGCCGCGTCGTGGTGCTGCTGACTGATGGGGTCAACAACGTGGGGGAAGTCGACCCGATTCAGGCAGCTAAGGTTGCTGAACGTAAAGACGTCAGGATTCATACCATCGGGTTCGGCGCCG
>JAGRIO010000430.1 GCA_020443225.1 Pseudomonadales bacterium | reverse complement strand
CATAGTCATGGAAATTCAGCGAGCTGGCACCAACCCTGACCAGAATTTCTCCCGCGCCGGGCTTCCTGACGTCCGCTTCGGCAAGCAGCAGATTGTTCAGGCCACCAGGTTTTTTCAGTTGTATTTGTTGCATGTCAAACCTCAGAAATTATTCAGAAATCTTTTTCGGTCGCATGTGCGGAAACAGCACAACATCACGGATCGATGCTGAATCTGTCAGCAGCATCACCAACCGGTCGATACCCACACCTTCGCCCGCCGTCGGCGGCAAGCCATACTCCAGCGCCGTCACATAGTCATCATCATAATGCATGGCTTCTTCATCGCCTGCATCTTTGGCTTCAACCTGCTTGCGGAAACGTTCCGCCTGATCCTCTGCATCATTCAGTTCAGAGAACCCGTTAGCAATTTCCTGCCCCATGCAGAACAACTCAAACCGGTCAGTGATATCAGGATTATCATCATTTCTGCGTGCCAGCGGCGAAACTTCAGTGGGATGCTGAGTGATAAATACCGGCTGTTCGATCTTATCTTCAACAGCGGCTTCGAAGATCTCCATAATGATCTTCCCCAGCCCCCAGCTATCTTCCACTTCAACACCAAAACGCTTCGCGACGGCGCCGGCTTTCTCAGTATCTTCCAGCTCATGAGGCTGAACCGAATCGTTGTACGCAAGCACCGATTCCGCCATAGTCATGCGGGCGAACGGCTGCCCGAAGTCAATCGTCGTGTTTTTGTAGGTAAAGCTTGTGGTGCCAATGACTCTGGTCGCCACCTGACGCAACAGGTCTTCCGTCAGATCCATGAGATCATTGAAATCTGCATAGGCCCAGTAGAATTCCAGCATGGTGAATTCCGGGCTATGCTTGGTGGACATGCCTTCGTTGCGGAAATTCCGGTTAATTTCAAACACCCGTTCAAAACCACCCACAACCAGGCGCTTGAGATTCAGCTCCGGCGCGACCCGCAGATACATATCAATACCCAGCGAATTGTAGTGCGTAACAAACGGGGCAGCAGTCGCACCGCCAGGAATCGCCTGCATCATCGGCGTTTCGACTTCCATGAAATCACGGTCAGACAGATAGCGGCGAATGGCATCCACTATTTTTGAACGACGTACGAAAGTCTCACGGGTTTCATCGTTAACCATCAGATCCAGATAGCGCTGGCGATAGCGGGTTTCTGTATCTGTCAGCCCGGCGTGCTTCTCTGGCAGCGGACGCAGAGACTTGGTCAGCAGACGGATTTCGCTGGCATGAACACTCAGTTCGCCTTTGTTAGTTTTGAATACCACACCACTGACACCGACAATGTCGCCGATATCCCACTTGTTGAACTCTGCATAGGCTTCGTCGCCGACATCGTTCTGGCGAATATACAGCTGAATACGGCCAGAGCGGTCCTGCAAGGTGACAAAGCTGGCCTTACCCATCGCACGCCGCAGCATAACGCGGCCAGCAACTGTGGTTTCTGCAGCTTCAGCTTCCAGCTCTTCCTTGGTTTTTTCGTCAAACAACTGATGTAGTTCCTGCGCCAGATGTTTACGACGAAAATCATTCGGGAACGCATTACCCTGCGCACGCAGCTCACTCAGTTTGGCTCGTCTTTGCGCGATGATTTCGTTTTCGTCTTCAACGGATGGGCGGTTTTCTTCTGTCATTTGAGTTACTCGGGATATCCTGTGGGTTATGGCTGAATAGTGGCAACAGGGTCACAGACCCTGCTTCAGACTCGCTTCGATAAATGGGTCCAGGTCACCATCAAGCACGCCCTGGGTATTGGAAGTTTCAATATTGGTGCGCAGATCTTTGATACGGGCAGAGTCCAGCACATAGGAGCGAATCTGACTGCCCCAGCTGATATCAGATTTGCTCTCTTCTATCTGCTGCAGTTCTGACCGGCGCTTCTGTTCTTCCATTTCGTAGAGTTTGGCTTTGAGCTGCTTGATGGCCTGGTCTTTGTTCTTGTGCTGTGAACGCTGATTCTGACACTGCACCACTATGCCGCTGGGAATATGGGTCAGGCGAATGGCTGAATCTGTCTTATTAACATGCTGCCCACCAGCACCACTGGCACGATAGGTATCAACCCGCACTTCATTCATGTCCAGATCGATGTCGATATCGTCGTCAAGTTCAGGAGAGACGAATACCGAAGCAAAGGAGGTATGGCGGCGGTTACCGGAATCAAATGGTGACTTGCGCACCAGTCTGTGGACACCCGTTTCTGTTCGCAACCAGCCGAACGCAAAGTCTCCTTCAAAATGGATAGTCGCACCTTTAATGCCGGCAACATCTCCGTCCGAGACTTCCATCACTTCAGTTCTGAAGCCTTTGGATTCACCCCAGCGCAGATACATTCGCATTAGCATTTCTGCCCAGTCCTGGGCCTCGGTACCGCCAGAGCCCGCCTGAATGTCCAGAAAGGCGTTGTTCGGGTCCATCTCACCGGAGAACATGCGGCGGAATTCCAGTTGCTGAAGCTGGGTGTCGAGTTTATCGAGTTCACCACCCACTTCTTCCAGCAGGCTTTCATCGTCTTCTTCGGCCGCCAGTTCGATGAGCGCGTCGGCATCTTCCAGCCCGGCATCCAGGGTATCAATCGTGAGCACAACGGCTTCCAGAGAAGAACGCTCCTGACCAAGTTTCTGCGCATACTCCGGGTTATCCCAGACGCCGGATTCACCCAGTTCCAGTTCTACTTCCGCCAGCCGTTCTTTCTTGGTGTCATAGTC
>JAGRIO010000429.1 GCA_020443225.1 Pseudomonadales bacterium | reverse complement strand
AGAACACTGCGAATGCCGTGCCGTAGAGAAAGCCGATTTCAGCATCTCCTATACCAAGATCTGCCTTGATGTCTTCAGCCAGAATGCTGAGAATCTGGCGGTCAATGAAATTGAAGATGTAGACAATAACCAGAACAAACAGGACATATTTGGCGTATCGGCCACCGATTTCCGGTGCCTCAACGGCTACAGGCGCAGAGGATGATGAATCAGACATCGGACACGGTTCTCATTATTATTTGCCTGCAGAATAACAGAAGCGACTGACGGACACAGGGAGAATCACGAAGCCCTGCAAATATTCCGGAAACTTGAGTATTCTTGATTCCATTACCGGATCTCCCTGCAATTGCAGCCCCGAAGGCACGTCTGACGATGGATTTCGTACCCCCGACAATCCTGTCAGCCAGAAGGCTTGCAACCAGATGGATTTCAGCCCAGATTCTTCATGACAGATATTCTCAAAAAGCGAAAGGTACAACCATGTACGATACGATAATTAAAGGCGGCACCATCTATGATGGTAACGGCGGCGATCCTGTTACCGGCGATGTCGCCATCAAGGATGGTCTCATTGTCGCCGTGGGTGAAGTGGAAGGCACAGCTGCCCGGACCATTGATGCAGATGGCGCCATAGTTGCCCCGGCCTGGATCGATATACACACCCACTATGACGGCCAGGTAACCTGGGACACGGATATGAACCCCTCGGCCAGTCACGGCGTTGGTACGATCGTAATGGGGAATTGCGGTGTTGGCTTTGCACCGGTCGCGCCCGGCGATGAAAAAGACCTGATCGAGCTGATGGAAGGGGTTGAAGATATTCCCGGCACGGCGCTGTATGAAGGGATGCCCTGGGGCTCCTGGAACACCTATCCCGAGTATCTTGATTTTCTGGCATCCCGGGAATATGCCCTGAACATTTCATCTCTGGTCGCTCACGGTGCAGTACGCAGCTACGTGATGGGTGAACGGGGCAGAACCAATCAGGCTGCAACCGCGGAAGACCTGGAAAAAATGGGCGCCATTGTTGAAGAAGCACTGAATGCAGGCGCAGTGGGCTTTTCTACCTCACGCATTCTCGGTCACCGCTCTATTCAGGGTGAACCCGTGCCCGGTACTTTTGCCAATGACGACGAAGTCATGGCGATTGCCGGTGCATTAAAACGATCCGGCAAAGGGGTTTTCCAGATTATTCCTTCCAGCACGCTGGGTCCGGGTCGTCCGGAGATGCAAGAGCACTCTTCCCTGGAGCAGGAGATAGGTCTGATCAGCCGAGTCAGCAAAGACAGCGGCAGACCAGCGACTTTCACTCTGTTTCAGATTGACGACTGGTCAGACAAATGGCGCGAGGCCCTGGAGCTTGTCAGAAAAGGCAATGCTGAAGGCGCCCGGGTTTTCCCTCAAGTCGGCAGTCGCCCAACTGGGCTGGTCCTCAGTATGGAAACCTATCATCCATGGATGCTGCGCCCCACCTGGCGTGCCCTGAAATCTCTGCCGCTGGATCAGCGCCTGGCAGAACTCCGCAAACCAGAAGTTAAACGGGCAATCCTGTCGGAAGAAAACCACATCGACGGTGTACCCATGGGTTCCATGGAATTCGGAATCTCCATGGCAGAGTTTGATCACACACAAACCTACAAGCTGACCAGCAACAGTAATTACGAACCAACCGAGGCAGAAAGCTTTGCGCAGCTGGCAGATGGCACCAACCAGCCGCCTGAAGCACTGGTCTATGATTATCTGGCCGCCGACGCCGGTCACATGGCCATAGTATTTTTTACCAACTACACCGATTACAACCTGGAAGCTGTCAGGGAAATGCAATTGGATGAGTGTACCGTAACCGGATTGTCAGATGCCGGTGCTCACGTGTCGCTGATCTTCGATGGCGTCAACCCTACCTATCAGCTTTCCTACTGGACCCGTGATCGTGAGCGGGGTGACAAACTGCCCTTGTCTTACGTCATCTACCGGGGTACGCGGCGAAATGCAGAACTGTTCGGATTCCACGACCGGGGGGTCATCGCCCCGGGTAAAAAGGCCGATATCAACGTCATTGATTACAACAATCTGTCTCTGGGAGATATTCAGATCTGCGCTGACCTGCCTGCCGGGGGGCGACGGATTCTGCAGGGCGCGAAAGGTTACCGGGCAACCCTGATAAACGGCATAGCTACCCGGTTAAATGATGAGGATACCGGAGCCCGTCCCGGCCGGCTTATCCGCTCAGCCTGACCTCTGAGTCGCTGAATCAGCCTGGCTGATTCAGCGACTCAGATCCCTCGGTTGAATTCAGTCTGGAAACCTGCTGACTGACAAATTTGCCTGGTATCCTGAACCGCAGACTCCCCTCGCACTCCCCTGAACCGACAAGATTTCCGCACGCACTGACACGCAGCAAAGACGGGTAATCCGGGCGCAGCCTCACATACCTCTGAATGCCGCTGATCAGCTCTGCCAGGAAACTAATGATAAGGCAGCTAGATCTGGTTCCTCAGCATCAGCTCCTTTGGATGTGGTTCCAGATAAATCTGCCGTTCGATATAGGGGGTCGGAAACTTGCGCAAATAATGATTGATCAGGGTTATCGGCACGACCACGGGCACTAACCCCTGTCGATGCTGATCAATCAGTGCTAACAATTCCTGTTTGTCGTCCGGCGCGAGATGTTCTTTAAAGAAGCCCATAATATGAGTCAACACATTGGCATGCTTGGCAGGTGTCGCTTTGGACTTCAGTCCCT
>JAGRIO010000428.1 GCA_020443225.1 Pseudomonadales bacterium | reverse complement strand
TGCCAGCACCCTTTAATGCCGGCACGACATTCCGCAACGACAGCGCGAACTCGAGCTATGGTCAGTATGATGTGCGCTCAAGTGTCAGTGGCCTCGGGTTGTCCGGCGTTATTACTGACTCTGCAGGGGAGTTTGAAACTTTCCCCACAGGGCATCCGAACTGCGAGTTTGCCATCAATGCAGAAGTCTGTGGTGCTGTGGACGGCAATGGTACCTATCGCTATAACCTGAATGAAAACCGTGACCTGCTGTCAGAACTGGAACGTACCAATCTCTATGCCTATGTGGAACACGAAATTTCAGACTCCATGCAGGCCTTCGGTGAGCTGACCTGGTACGGCTCTGACACCAATACAATCCGGCATGCGTCAGCACCTTTGTCTGCCGTGTCGAAATTCCGGATTGCGGCTGATGCCTATTACAATCCGCTCGGACCCTGTGGTTCGCCCAACCGGCTGCCTGATGCCGTGATCGGTGCGAATGTGCCGTGCACGGGTCTGCAACTGGAAATTGATAACTACCGCTTTGCGCAGGTGCCCAGAATTGTCGATGTTGATGGTGATACCTACCGCATCGTCGCTGGCTTGCGGGGTGATTTTGACAACTGGAGCTGGGAAGGTGCGCTGACCTGGTCAGAGGCCGACCGTAAGGATGTGACTCATAACCGGGTATCTAACACCCTGATGCAGGCGGCGCTGAATGATACGACTTCTGCCGGCTTTAACCCTTTTGCCCCGACCCTGACAGGCAGCAATATCGAACAGACTCTGATCGATGTCGTTCGTGAAAACGAGCAGGATATGCTGATGCTGGACTTCAAAATGTCCAACCCGGCCATCTATGACCTGCCTGCGGGCCCCGTCGGATTTGTCGCCGGTATTGAATACCGTGATGAGTCTTTCTCTGATGACCGCGATCCGCGACTGGATGGCACCATTGTCTTTACTGACAACGGCGGCACGACCTATCCGTTCGTCTCTGATGTGGTGAATTCCAGCCCGACCGCTGACAGCCATGGTGATCGTCAGGTGACGTCACTGTTCGGTGAATTACAGATTCCCGTCATCGAAAACCTGGATGTACAGCTGGCGGTTCGCTATGAAGATTTTGATGATGTAGGTTCCACAACTGTCGGAAAAGTAGCCTTTGGTTACCGCCCGATTGAGCAGGTGATGCTGCGTGGCTCATGGTCAGAGGCCTTCCGGGCGCCGAACCTGGTGACTGTTAACGAAGGTACAGTGGCGCGTTCTAATACCCGGAACGATTTCACCTGTCTTTTTGTTGATCCAACCGAGGCTACCCTGGATTGCAGCTATGGCATTCAGCGTACTGCACAGGGCAGCAAGTCTCTGAAGCCAGAGAAGTCAGATAACTACTCTGTTGGTCTGGTGCTTGAGCCAATTGATTCTCTGACGATTACCCTGGACTGGTGGGGCATTGAGAAGGAAGACACCATTGGTCTGATTGGCGAAGAGAACCAGATTGCACTGGATCTGCTGGCCCGGATACAGGCGGGTAATGGCAGCTGTGCGACCTTTACCGGGAACACTGCGGTAGTGCGTGACCCCACAACCATTGATGCCGCAACGCAGGCGCTTTATGACAATGCCGGCATTTGTGCGGCGGGTGAAGTGGTGCGTGTGGATGATAACTACACTAACCTCGATACCCGAACGGTTAAAGGCCATGACCTCAGCATCTATTGGGAGCAGGCTACCGATTACGGTGAGTTCTCCGCCCGATATACCGGTACCTGGCTTGATGAATATGAGCAGAAAGCGGGTGGTGCTGCAGCGCAACTGGTCAATGCTCAGGCCGCAGGCATCTTGCCTGCTTCCGTGCCTGTGGTTGGTTTCAGTGACCTGGTGGGTGTCGATGGCAAGATCGAGCGCAAGGATACCATGCGTCTGCAATGGTCAATGGATCAGTGGCGAGCCTCACTGACTCGTCTTTATTATGGTGACTTTGATCAGATTCTCTCTAATGGCACTGCGTTCCCGATTGATTCCATGACCACTTACAACCTGTCGGTGGACTACAAGTTTCAGTTAGCAGAAATGGACAGCCGGATTCGCTTTGGCGCTAACAATGTTACCGACGAGCGGGCACCAATTGCTGACCGTTACTTTGGTTATTTTGCGGATCAGCACAGCGATCTCGGTCGTTACTACTACCTTGACCTGCGGGTACAGGTATTCTGACCGGAGATTGGAAGCACAAAAAAGGGGAGCATTTGCTCCCCTTTTTTGGTCTGGTTATTGCAGATCGACTTACAGACTGTACTGCACTTCCAGGTACAGATAGCGTCCAAGGTCGCTGTGCTGATCCGCGAAGTAACCAAAGGAGTCATCAGCCAGTGGTGCGCGTTTATCAAACAGGTTGTTGGCGCCCAGCTTCACGCGAGTATCGCCGTCTTCCATAACCTTAAATCTGTAGTCCACCGACAGGTTGTAAGTGGTCATAGAAGGCAGACGCCATTCTTCACCCGTTGGCAGGGTCAGTGAAGTCTGAATAAAGTCACCGATACGCAGCGCCGTCAGTGACGCACCCCAGGCATCGCGACGCCAGCTGACACGGGCAGTCTGCTTGGTTTCCGGGTTGCCATCCTGACGAACCAGATCGGCGAAACCAGTTACCGGTACAGAGGCAGGCAGAGTACCGGCTGCCTGAGCAGTAACCAGGCTGGCGGCAATACCACCGGCTTGCTGTTCGTACTTATCCAGCCAGGTGCCATTGATTCTGAAATCAAA
>JAGRIO010000041.1 GCA_020443225.1 Pseudomonadales bacterium | reverse complement strand
ATTGTTTGGCGATAAAGCCAGCGCCCGGCAACTGGCTCAGGACAATGATGTGCCCGTTATCAGCGGCACCCAGGGCAACACGACCCTTGAGGAAGCCGAGGCCTTTTATCACGCACTGCCCACCGGCGCTCATCTCATCATCAAGGCTATTGCCGGAGGTGGTGGCCGCGGCATGCGGGTCGTAGAAGCCGCAAAGGACCTGCCCAAACTGTTTGAACGCTGCAAAAGCGAAGCTCAGGCTGCTTTCGGGTTCGATGGTGTCTATGCAGAACAACTGGTACCTAATGCACGCCACGTCGAGATCCAGATCATTGGCGACGGCAAAGAAGTGGTTCATCTGTGGGAACGTGAATGTTCCGTACAACGCAATCATCAGAAAGTGATCGAGCTGGCCCCGGCGCCTGACCTGGACCCAACAATACGCACCGAAATGATAGAGGCTGCGCTGAAAATGGCCGGAAGCGCCGGCTACCAGTCTCTCGGCACCTTTGAATTTCTGGTAGACAGAGATAATCCCGGTCGCTGGTATTTCATTGAGGCCAACCCACGTCTGCAGGTCGAACACACGGTAACCGAAGCCGTCACCGGCATTGATCTGGTGCAGACCCAGATCAATATCGCCCGCGGACGTTCACTGGCACAGCAGGGACTGACACTCGACAGTATTCCGACACCCAGAGGGCATGCGCTGCAGGCCCGTATTAATATGGAAGTTCTTTCTGCCAAGGGCCGGTTCAAACCCAGTGGTGGTACCATCGCCGTATTCGAACCCCCCAGTGGCCCCGGCCTTCGTACCGACGCCTTTGGCTATGCCGGCTACAGGACGTCTACGCGCTTTGATTCTTTGCTGGCCAAACTGATCGTCCACTCCGCCAGTGCTGAATTCGCTGACTGTGCCGACAAAGCCTACCGGGCGCTCGCAGAGTTCCGTATTGAAGGCTTTGGCACCAACATTCCGTTTCTGATGAACCTCATCAGCACCGAAGACTTCCGAACCAACAACCTTTATACCCGGTATGTCGACGAGCATATAACCACATTGGCAGCAGAAACCCTGCACGCGGCCCGCTACGTCAGTGGAGAGTCCGCCGCACCGACAGCAGCAAAGCAGCTGGCCGGCACCCAGGTGAGTTCCAGTGACCCGCTGGCTGTTCTGTCACATGGCAAATCAACATCGCCTAAAACTGGCAAAAAGACCGACAGCAACGAGGGACCAGAAGGTACTGTGGCTGTTACTGCCCCCATGCAGGGCACCATACTGGAACTGTCAGTTGAAGAAGGCGCTGAGGTCTATGAAGGCCAGCAGCTGCTGATTATGGATGCCATGAAAATGGAACATGTCATAACTGCCTCTGCCAGTGGTGTTATTGCCAGAATCGACTGTGAAGCAGGAGAAGCAGTGTATGAAGCCGCCAGCCTGGTACACATTAAGCCAGGCACTGTTTCAACTGCGGCGGCGACGGAAGAGAAAGTGATCGATCTCGATTACATACGTCCGGACCTGGCGGAATCTATCGAACGCCATAACTTCGGGCTGGATGAGTTCCGCCCGGAAGCCGTTGCCAAAAGACATGGCACTAATCACCGGACAGCACGGGAGAATCTGAAGGATCTGTACGACCCGGACACCTTTGTGGAATACGGACCGCTTGCTATTGCGCCTCAGCGCCGCCGCCGCAAGCTGGACGACCTGATGCGCAATACCCCGGCAGATGGCATGGTCACCGGCATCGGCAGCGTCAATGGTGAACTGTTCCCTGATCAGGAAACTCAGGCCATTCTGATGTCTTATGACTATATGGTACTGGCGGGTACCCAGGGCGGCCAGAATCACCGCAAGAAAGACCGCATGTTTGAGCTGGCAGAGAAATTAAAGCTGCCGATTATTCTGCTCGCCGAAGGTGGCGGTGGCCGGCCGGGCGATACCGATGGCATGGGAATGGCGGGACTTGATTGCCTGGCCTTCGAGCTCTACGGTCGCCTTAGTGGTCTCGTTCCCAGAGTCGGTGTAACCAGCGGTCGGTGTTTTGCAGGTAACGCGGCGCTGCTTGGCGCCAGTGATGTAGTTATCGCGACCGAAGATTCCAATATCGGCATGGGTGGCCCGGCTATGATTGAGGGCGGCGGACTGGGCATATTCACACCTGACGAAGTGGGCCCCATGGACGTTCAGGTTCCCAACGGTGTCGTGGATATCGCGGTCAAGGATGAAGCAGAAGCCATGCAGGTGGCTAAGAAATATCTCTCTTACTTCCAGGGTACTCTCAAAGACTGGGAAGTTGCAGATCAGCGACTACTGCGCAACCTGATTCCCGAAAATCGCCTGCGCATTTATGACATCCGTGAAGTTATCAACACGCTGGCAGACAAGGACAGCGTTCTGGAACTTCGCCAGCACTTCGGGCTGGGCATGATCACGGCTCTGGCGCGGATTGAAGGGCGACCAGTAGGTATCATCGCCAACAACCCTGCATTCCTGTCAGGTGCCATAGACAGCAACGGCGCCGACAAGGCCGCCCGGTTTCTGCAATTGTGTGATGCCTTTGATATCCCGATTATCTCTCTGTGTGACACCCCCGGCATCATGGTGGGACCGGAAGTCGAAAAGACCGCACTGGTTCGTCACGCTGCTCGGCTGTTCGTAACCGGTACCAGTATGACCGTGCCTGTCTTCGGCGTCGTATTGCGCAAGGGCTACGGGCTTGGCGCCCAGGCCATGATCGGTGGCGGCTTCAAGGCATCAGCTTTCACGGTGACCTGGCCAACCGGCGAGTTCGGCGGTATGGGCCTGGAAGGCGCAGTGAAGCTGGGCTATCGCAAAGAACTGGAAGCGATTGAAGACCCGGCTGAACGTACGCGGGTATTTGAAGAAAAGGTGGCTGCCAGCTACGAACGGGGTAAAGCCGTGAACTATGCCACGGCCTTTGAGATCGATGATGTGATCGACCCGGTAGATACCCGCAAATGGATCATGGCGGGACTCAGATCGATTCCGGCCAGCGCACCCAGGTCTGGTAAAAAGCGACCCTTTATCGATACCTGGTAGGGTCAGTCAGTTGCGCCAGTCAGGGCAACCCTGGCTGGCGCAACCGGTAAACCGGCCACAGCACTGCGGGTTTTATAGACAGCACCTGCCTTATCCGTGGGCATACCATCAGAGCCAGAGACTATATACAGGTCTTTCAGATCGTCCCCGCCGAAGCAAACGCTGGTGCACATCGGTTGCGGAATACGGATATGCTCTCTGAAGGAACCATCGGCATTGATAACCGCCACACCCCAACCTTCTCTCGCCAGTGCGACAAAGACTGAACCATCCTCAGCGACACAAAGCCCGTCTGGCGCACCGTTTTCAAACACATGAAAATCCTCTTTCGGGCCAAGACTACCGTCGCCGTCAATCTCATAACAATGCACTGTAGAGCGCCCGGTATCTGAATGGTACAGACGGGTGCCATCCGGTGACACTGCAAGCCCGTTAGTCAGTTTAATATCATGGCCGACGACTCTGGCAGTACCATCAAGACCGATCAGATAAACATCACCGGATTGTGGTTCACGGCCATCAGCAAACACCGGGCTGGCACCCAACGAACCCGCATAGATTCGCCCGCTGGCATCCGTGGTGATGTCGTTGTACCCCACATTACCATTGTCTTCATCCCGGTCCAGCACGGTAATGGTCGTCCCCCCATCAAAGGGTTTGTAGGAAATATTGCGGCCAGAAACGATCAACCCACCGTCAACGTGCATGGAGATACCGCCAATACCCCGCCGGTGCTCAAACACAACCGAGACCTGGCCTTCATGGTTCAGACAGAACACCCCACCATTCAGTACATCTGAAAATATCAGTCCGCGGGCCGGGTCCCACAACGGACCTTCAATGAGCCCATAGCCTTCCGTCAGCTTCTGCATAAGTCTTGTCCTCTTTTTATTGTTGAGCGCCTTGAGACGAGCCTACCGCACTTCTCCCGGGATTCAAATCTGCACAGTTACGCTTACGCACAACCTGGTTTCTGAAAAAGTTGCAGTAGCTACCTTTTCCAGCGTATGTTGCTCACAGGGTAGCCGGCCAGGTGCTTTTCAGAACAGCATTGAAGAACCGATCCTAAGCAGGACGACTCAGATAGCAGAAGGAGAAACCCGCATGTGCGACGAAGATACTTTGTATGACGCAGAAGAATTCCTCAGAACCAGAGGCATCACACGCCGGCAGTTTACAGGTGCTGTCGCCGGCACGGCAGTGGCGTTGATGTTGCCTCGCGTGGCCAATGCCAAAAGTGTTGTTGAAAGCGATGTCGTCATTGCCACACCTGATGGTCAGGCTGATTGCTACTTTGTCCGGCCTGCTGAAGGATCACATCCCGCCGTTTTAATCTGGCCTGATATTCTCGGTTTGCGCCCGGCCTTCAGGCTCATGGGTAAGCGCCTGGCAGAGTCAGGTTATGCGGTACTGGTAGTAAACCCCTACTATCGCCTGAAGCCCTCTCCGGTTGTCAGCGAAGGGGCCAGTTTCAGAGATCCTGCGGTACGGGAAACCGTTCTGCCACTCGCCAGATCCCTGTCACCGGAAACCAATGTGACCGATGCAAAAGCATTCATCGCCTTTCTGGATAAGCAACCGGAAGTCGATACCCGCAAAAAGATCGGAACAACCGGCTACTGTATGGGTGGACCGATGGTGATGAGAACGGCAGCAGCGGTCGCCAGCCGGGTCGGTGCAGCAGCAACCTTCCACGGCGGTGGCCTCGCGACGGATGCAGACAACAGCCCACACCTGTTAATTCCTCAGATGAAGGCCAGTTTTCTGATCGCCATCGCCGAAAATGATGACCAGAAAGACCCGGTAGCCAAACAGACGTTACGCACCCACTTTGATGAAGCCGGGTTGCCAGCCGAGATCGAAGTTTACGAAGGCGCACTACATGGTTGGTGTCCACCTGATTCTGCCGTGTATAACGAGCAGCAGGCTGAACGGGCCTGGTCTCGACTACTGGATCTGTTCAGTAAAGCGCTGGTATAAATCGGACCAGAGACAACCCGAGGGCGTTACCCGCCACGTCATCGGGGATCTCTGCCAGGGAGCAGTTAAGCAGCAACAGCGACCTGAGAAACGGTTTCAGCGTTGAGGTGCTGCGGCCGACGCCAGGCAACCCCTCTGCTATCACGTCAGAAACAACAGACCGGTCACTCAACAACTGGGGCCGGCTATTGTCATTCGGTATGGCCGTAACATCTGCACGGGGGCCATCCGCACAGGCTGTTGTTCAGGACTATGAGTCAGGGCTCTGAATCAGGGCTCTGCATCAGGGTGATGAGCCCGGCCTCGTGGCCAGGCTCTTTCATCAGCGCGGACAGGAAAGACAGGACCGGATTACTCTGCGACAGTAAAGACTTCCAGAATCAACGCAGTCCGCGCCGGCACTGTCAGCGACTGACTGATATCCATTGTCTGCCCACTGATTACGTCCTTTGCGGTTGTGGCCTGCCTGAGAATTTCCTGAAACCGGCCAGTTTCAACGGTTTCCGCATCGCGCCCTTTGTTCATTGCCACCATCACTACCTGAGTTTCGTCATGGCGAAAATAAACGTACAGGTTGTCAGCAGGAATAAAGTGCGTCAGCTTGCCCTTATGCAGAACCGTGGCGGTTTTTCGCCAGTTGAACAGCTTTCTGATGAACCCCTGAAACGCTAACTGATCCTTATCCATTCCCGCACCTGTCTCAGCGTTTACCTTATCGTCAGGCCAGCCACCAGGGAAATCAGACCTGATATCACCATGATCATTTGATCCGGGGTGTTGCATCAGCACTTCTGTTCCATAGTAAACCTGCGGCGTACCCCGCATCGTCGCTATATAGCTCATCGCCATCCGGACCCGGTCAACGTCACTGCCTTGCTGTTCATACACCCGGTCCATATCGTGATTATCGGCGAAAACCACCAGCGAACCCGGATCAGCATAGAGAAAATCGCTGGCCACGATGTCGTACAGTCTTCTCCACCCTGCTTCTCCCTCCTGACGCAAAGCGTCCCGCAGGGCTTCCTGCACGGGAAAATCCATCAGCGCTGGCAGATAAGAAAGATAACCATCCTGATTCAGCTTGCCCCGTTGCCAGTAGGAGACGATCGCCGGATCTGAATCCCATTCCTCCCCAACAATATTGAACTGGGGGTACTCCTGCATAACTCTCTGGCTCCAGGCCGCCATAAATGTTTTGTCCGGGTAGGGATAGGTATCCATGCGGATACCAGCCAGGCCAAGATACTCAATCCACCACAGGGAATTCTGAATGAGGTAGGTTGAAAGTAAGGGGTTTCGCTGATTAAGATCAGGCATGGTTTCCACAAACCAGCCATCCGTGAAGCCAGCGCGATCTGCCTCAGCTGCGTGTGGGTCCTGCTGAACCGAATGCATGTGGTTAGTGTTAACGTAAACCCCGAAGTGGTTAATCCAGTCTGGCGTGGGTAAATCCTTCATCCACCAGTGCCGGCTGCCCACGTGATTCACAATCATGTCCATGATCATGCCCATACCCAGTTGCCGGGCCGCAGCAGTAAGCAATCTGAGTTCTTCATTTGAACCAAAACGAGGATCAACCCGGTAGAAATCTGTCGCGGCGTAGCCGTGGTAGGAGTACTCGTCCTGATTATTTTCGAGCACCGGATTCAGCCATACAGCAGTAAACCCAAGGTCAGAAATATAATTGAGGTGGTTTTGTATCCCCTTAAGATCGCCGCCGTGGCGCCCTCCTCTGTTACTTCTGTCGCGCTGCTCGATCATTGCCGGCAGATTGTCATTGCCCGGGTCACCATTGGAAAACCGGTCAGGCGTAATCAGGTAGATGGCATCCTGAGACGAGAAACCCCTGGTCCTGTTTTCATCAGGATTTTTGTCAAACAGTGGATAAGCATGATGAAGAACAACCTTGCCTTGCCGCTCAAAGCGGATATCAATCTCTCCTGGCAGGGCATCGTCTTCGATCAGCAGGTTTACAAACAAGTAGTTATTACTGTCAACCCGCTCTGTTCTGAGCAATCTGACGCCAGGATGTTCTACAACCGGCCGTAAATCACCAATTTGCTCTCCGTGAACCAGAATCTGTAATTCTTTCGATTCGAATCCACGCCACCAGTTTGGCGGCTCAACCCTGTCGATCTCATAGCCGGCTTTAAGAGACCCTGAAATCAGTAACGCTAGCAGACAGATCAGCCATTTATGGATCATCTTCCGGACTCCTTTCAGCCATATCTATGATGTGTACCTGACGGATTCTAAGCAGATGTCGCCCAGAGACAACGATCCGCATACGTATTCAGCCTGAAAAGATACCCCACCCACATTGTTCTCATCGTCAGCGAGTTCAGTCATAGTGCGCCAATGACATCCCGCACGGGGTCGGAAAAGACCCACGAATGATCAGCTCGCCTGATTATCTGAGAATGAATACGTTTACACACAGGCATTTTCACAAACCCGGAAGCCCTGAAAGCTCTATTATTTTCATCGGGGGGCCATCATGAAAAACATCTGTATTCTGGTAGTGATCACTGTTCTTGTTTCACTGAACGGCTGCAAGTCATCATCTGTCCAGCGCCAGGATGACACGGCCGTGAACAACCTGGGGGTCACCTTCAATGGTCCGGGCTCTGCTGATTTCTCTTTATGGGCGCCTACTGCTCAGGCGGTCAGATTACAGCTGTTCGGGTCTGCCAGTGCCGTGGCACCAATAGCCCGGATACCACTCATCCGGGACGGTTCGGGCACCTGGCGAACCCGGGTAAGTGCTGCAGATTCGGGGTTGTCTGATCTTGCTGGCCTCAGCTATCAGTACCTGGTAGATGGCCGGCCGGTCCTTGATCCCTATGCAAAATCTATGGCGGTGACTCGTGGCGGCGTCACAGGCAGGGCCGGTATTGTCGACCTGAACCGGTTCAGCATTTCAGGTTTCGCCAACATAGCGGGATACAACAAACGTGAAGATGCCATCATTTATGAAATGCATGTCCGTGATTTCACCGTCGACCCCGACATAGAGAATACCCTGAACGGCCACAGGTTCGGCACCTATCTCTCATTCATTCAGCGTCTTGGCTACCTCAGGAATCTCGGTGTCACTCATATTCAGTTACTGCCGGTGATGGCCTTCTACTATGGTGATGAGCAGTCAGCATCACGGCGGGAATGGGCATGGAAGTCCGGGGCCTCAAACTACAACTGGGGTTACGACCCTCACAGCTACTTTGCCCCGACCGGCATGTATGCTTCTGACCCCGCTGACCCTCAGGCACGGGTAGATGAACTGAAGCAACTGATAGAGGCGATCCATGATCATGGTATGGGAGTCATCCTTGATGTTGTTTACAACCACCACCCCGTTGCATCCATTCTCGATGATATCGAACCAGGCTACTACTATCGCGACAGGAACGATTCATTTGCAGGTATCGATCTTGCCACCGAGCGTCCGCTGGTGCGCAAGCTGATCACGGACTCCGTCACCTACTGGACCCGGGAATACAAGGTAGACGGCTTCAGGTTTGACCTGATGGGCCTGATTGATCAGGCCACCATGGCAGAGGCTTACAAGGCTGTCAGCCGTATCAACCAGGCCACCCTTTTTCTGGGTGAAGGTTGGCGGATGTATCAGGGTCCCACCCAGAAAATGGCAGATCAGGACTGGGTCACTGAACAGAATTTTGCGGCGGTTTTTTCTGATGAAATCCGCGACCTGATCAAATCAGGATACAGTGATGAGGGAGCACCCAGATTCATCACCGGTGGGGCGCAGAACATCCGGCATTTGTTTAACAACCTGATGGGGCGCCCTTCCGTCAATCTTGTCGCTGATGATCCGGGCGATCTGGTTCAGTATGTTGCCGCGCATGACAACCTGACCCTGCATGATGTTATCGCTGTCGCCACCGGACTCAACCCCTACGCCCCGAAGCAGGAAGAAGAGATACTCAAGCGACAGAAGCTGGCAAATTTACTGGTCCTGACCAGCCAGGGCATCGCGTTTTTACATGGTGGGCAGGAATACGGCCGAACCAAACGCTGGCGGGGAGATGAAATACCCACAGACAGTCATACGACCACGACCGGTATCACATATATTCATAACTCCTACGACTCACCGGACATCGTCAACTTCTTTGACTGGTCACGGGTTGACGATCCCGGCCCCGCGAGAGACGCGATGCTTTACACCCGCGGGCTGATTCTGCTGCGACGTTCGACGGACGCCTTCCGGCTGGGCACCGCAGAAAAAGTTGCCAGGCAAACGAGCCTGATCGAAAGTCCTGACGTCCATGAGTACGACCATGTCATCGCTTACACCGCGAAATCAGAACATGGCGATGCCTATCACGTATTTGTAAATGCCGATTCACAGCCTCGCCTGCTCAGAACCGCGCAGGATTTCAGTCATGCAGAGATACTGGTCGATGGCATTGATGCCGGCACCGAAAAGCTCGATCAGCCAACCGGGGTAGAGGTCACGGCAGAATACATTCGGTTACAGCCGCTGACGGGAGCCATATTGCGGACCCGGTAATCCCCTCATCAGACCTGTTCAGTAGCCAGCCTTCGCTCATACAGATCGCTTTCAATGGTCTGCATCAGCTCACGGGTTAGCCTGTAAAACAGAATGACGACACCGGCAGCGACATAACAGGTCGCAGGCACCAGACTGAACATTATCTGTATACCTTCCATGGCCTGTGGCGTCTGCGCCTGATTGGCGACGAATCCATAAGCTGCGAGCATAAAGCCCGGAACTGCCGCTCCGACGGCGGAACCAAACTTCAGCGAGAACATCGAGGCAGACACAATCAAGCCGGTCGTTCTCTGTCCGGTTCGCCACTCGCCGTACTCTCCGCAATCCGTATACATGGCAAACAGCAGGGCAATGGTAGGACCAAAGCTGAAAAAACCAATACCGTGAATGATCAGCATTAAGCCGAAGGCATCCTCCGGGATAAAGAAAAATCCAACCAGGCTGGCGGCATTGATAAAGCAGAGCGTGGATACTATATGGTGCTTATCGAACCATCTGGCCAGATGGTGCGTCAGCGTTACACCCACCACCTGTGACAGTGCCCCAAATCCCAGAAACAGCGCTGTGGCATCAAAGACCAGAAAGACGGTGCTGCCATCGTCACCAAGATAGTATTTGAGATAGTAGATAGCCGATGAACCTCTGGCAGATACGGCCGTAATAATGAGCAGACCGCAGACAACCAGCAACAGCCAGGAACCGTTCTTCATAATGGCAGCGAGATCTGAACCCACGGACGATGTCTGTTGCTGTGGCACAACCCGTTCACGAGTTGTCACAAAGGTAATAAAGAAAAGCATCACCGAGATACTCGCAAACAGCGCCATCGTCAGCTTGAAGCCCAGTGCCTCATCACCACCACCTAAATAATTCTTCAGGGGGGTTACCAGCGCACCAATCAGCATCCCCCCTGCAGCCGCACAGAAGAAACGATAGGTCGTGACCCGGGTTCGCTCTTCCGAGGAAGCAGAAATGACACCCAGCAACGCGGAATAAGGAACATTGATGGCGGTGAAGGCAAGCATGACCAACGAATAAGTAATGTATGCATAGATCAGTTTTCCCGTATCCGAGAACTCAGGACCAACAAACATCAGGTAGCCGCAAATCCCATAGGGCACCGCAACCCATACAAGATAAGGACGGAATTTTCCCCATCGGGAATTTGTCCGGTCTGCAATAAGACCCATGACGGGATCACTGATCGCATCCAGTATCTTTGTCACTAACAGCATGGTACCGACGGCAGCTGGCGCTAACCCATACACATCTGTGTAGTAATAGAGCAGGAAAGCACCGAAAAATCCGAGATAAAAGTTAGACGCAGTATCTCCCAGCCCGTATCCCAGTTTCTCTCTGAAACCCAGTCTTTCCTCGTTGCGAGTCACGATTTACCCCTTATTATTTTTATTTTCCCGCGATCTGCTCACCGGTTAAATTCGGCACCTAACGAGCACAATTTTTCCTCAACCATCCTACGCGGCCAGTTTGAAGGCAGCTGCCAACACCAGTTTCCATCTGTAGTTCCCGGCACATTAATTCTGGCACGACTGTCCAGACCCAGCAGATCCTGCATTGGCACGATGACCAGATTGACATGGTTCGCAAACAGACAGGCCACAAGTGAATCGGGAAATGACCGGTTAAATGTTTTCAGCGCATCGTCAACACGACTTCTTTCTTCCTCACTGAGCCCCTGGTACCAACCCACGCTGGTGTCGTTATCATGGGTTCCCGTGTACAGAACCGACAAGGGGTCGACATTCAGCCCGTTATGAGGATTGTCCGCTACGCCATCGAAACCAAACTGCAATACCCGTATTCCGGGTAGCTGAAACTGTCGTCTGAGCTGATCTACCTCAGGTGTAATCGTTCCGAGGTCTTCCGCGACGAGTGCGACATCGACACTGGTCTTGAGAGTTTGCAGCAGGTTTTCTCCCGGCCCCCTGACCCAGCACCCGGCTCTGGCTGTCTCGGCATCTGCCGGAATTTCCCAATAGGACTCGAGGGCGCGAAAATGATCAATTCTGACAATATCGTAAAGTTGCGACTGAAACCGCAGCCTGTTAACCCACCAACTAAAGCCGTTGCGTTGCATCGCTTCCCAGTCATACAGCGGGTTCCCCCAGAGCTGTCCGTCTGCAGCAAAGTAATCCGGCGGTACACCGGCAACAGCCCGCGCCGATCCATCATCATTTAACTGAAAGTCTTGCTGGTGACACCAGACATCGACGCTGTCATGGGCAACATACAGCGGCATATCACCAAACAATGCGATGTCTCGCTGACGGCAGGACGCCAGAATCCCCTCCCACTGACGATAAAAGATGTACTGGCACCAGATTTCAAAATTCACCTGCGCCTGATTTTCTTCCCATGCTATGGTCAGAGCGTCTGACTGACGATTTCTTAACTCAGCTGGCCAGGCCATCCACTTCTCATGATGACGCGCGAGACGAATAGCACTGAAAAGCGCATAGTCATCCAGCCAGGCCGCATTTACCTGTCTGAATTGCAAAAAATCGTTTGTCTGAATATCCCGCTCGCCACAGATCTCATAGGCGGCTTCAAGATTTTCCACCCTGGCCCCAGCATGCTGTGACAGCAGATCCATACCGATCAGCCCGGTATTTCCGGCCGCCGAAGAAAGGGCGAGATAGGGAGAGCGATCTTCATGGGTAGGTCCAAGCGGCAGCACCTGCCATACCGATGCACCCGAAGCGGAAAGAAATTCGAGGAAGCTTTCGGCCCCATCCATCGTACCGCCAGGCAGAGAGAACACAGGCAAAAGAATGCCGAAGCCTCGTTGGTTAAGCGCCTTCATACTTATCTGTCCACTAATATCGAATCACGGAATCGTTTCTCCGATAGTAAGCCTTCTGGCCCATCAGTTCCTATGAATACGTCTTCATTCAGGTGTCGGCGCTATGAAAGTTTCCTAGAATACGCTTCCGAATGTGACCGGCTGAATCATGAACCAGAAATATATTCCTGCTCCCTACGTCAGAATCAAGCACCCTGACTGGTCACGGGAGGCAACCATCTACCAGATAAACACTCGCCAGTTCACGCCGGAAGGGACCTTAAGGGCAGCAAGTGCCCAGCTCAGCCGGTTAAAAACACTGGGGATCGGCATCCTGTGGCTGATGCCCATCCACGAAATAGGTGTGCAGAACCGTAAGGGTACTCTGGGCAGCCCATATGCGGTGAAGGACTATTTCAGTGTCAGTCGCGAGCTCGGTTCACTGGATGATCTGAAACAATTTGTTGCGGAAGCCCACGCACTGGATATGCGTGTCATTCTGGACTGGGTGCCCAATCATACCGCCTGGGATAATCCATTGGTGCAACAGCACCCGGACTGGTACAAACGAAACTGGAAAGGTCAGTGCAGACCGACACCCTGGTGGGACTGGTCTGATGTAATCGATCTTGACTATAGCCAGCCAGGTCTGCGCGAATACATGTCAGGCGCACTCCGGTACTGGGTACAGGAAGCAGATATCGATGGCTATCGTTGCGACGTAGCCGGCTATGTGCCGCTGGATTTCTGGGAAACCGTGCGCGCTGAACTTGATCAGATCAAACCTGTTTTCATGTTGGCGGAATGGGAGTCAAGAGACCTGCATGCACAGGCATTTGATATGACCTATAGCTGGTCCTGGACAACCCACACCCGGAAAATCGCAGAACGTAGCGGGAATGTTGAAGAGCTGTATCAGTATTACGCCACCAATGAAGGTTCGTACCCCAGAGAAGCCATACGCATGCTGAGCGTCAGCAATCATGACTACAATGCATGGGACGGCACCGAATACGATATCTATGGCGACTCGACTGAAGCCATGATCGCTCTGTCCTTTGTCAGTGAGGGCATGCCGCTCATCTACAATGGAATGGAGGCAGGCAATACCAAACAACTGGCCTTCTTCGAGAGAGATCCGATTATCTGGCAGGACCACCCAATGAATGAACTGCTGGCGCGACTTATTCGTCTGAAGAAGGAAAATCCGGCTCTGCACAATGCACCCTGGGGTGCACCTATGACCCAGATCA
This sequence comes from Pseudomonadales bacterium, assembly GCA_020443225.1. GTDB lineage: Bacteria > Pseudomonadota > Gammaproteobacteria > Pseudomonadales > Azotimanducaceae > UBA4582. The sequence goes on along the minus strand of JAGRIO010000041.1, from coordinate 4,309 downwards.
TCAACAGCGACCTTAAGAATATCTTCAGCTTCATTCGTCAGTCAGGGAACAACCGGCTCGTCGCTGCGTTTAACTTCTCACCTGATCATCGGACATTTCAGCTGGAGGAAGTGATCACCGAAGGTCACTATACAGACTTTCAGACGGCAGCGACGGTGAGCCTTACCAACAACACGACGATGGAACTTCGTCCATGGGCCTATCGCATCCTGACAATGTCAGCTTGATTGGCGGACGATCAGCTCCGGCTCAATTGTCATTTGCCCGGGTGCTTTCTTATGAATCTGACTGACAAGACTGTGAACCAGTAGTTGGCCGGCCATCTTGCAATCCTGCCTCACAGTGGTAAGAGATGGCTCAACATAAGCAGCAAGAGGCAGATCATCAAATCCGACCAGAGCGATATCATCAGGAATGCGTTTGTCTGCTTCTTTTAATGCGCGCATAACCCCTATCGCAATACTGTCACTGACTGCGAAGACGCCATCGAACTGACATCCACTGGCCAGCAGCCTGAGCCCGGCAAGATAACCCTCCTGCTCATCATGGGCGTCGAATTGAAGTGCCGGATCTACCGCTATGCCAGCATCGGTCAGGGTCTGGGAATAACCCTGAAATCTTGCGAGGAATTCCGGACTGCTTGCGGAAGCTTCTCCGACAAAGGCTATTTTATTTCTGCCGGTACTGAGCAGATGTTCGGTCGCCAGTCTCCCCCCTTTGATGTTGTTACAACCGACAACCTTACCCTTCAGTTCCGGAAGGTCAGGACCCCAGAGCACATAAGGACACTCGTTCTCCGTCAGCATGCTGAACTTACTTCCGGAATCACGGTAGTCACCATAACCCAGCAAGATAATGCCGTCAGCCCTGTTAGCGACAATCAGATCATGATGCCAGTTTTCAGAATCTTCCTGAAAGGTAACCAGCACATCATACTTCAGCTCCGCAGCCGCATGAGAAATGCTACCGAACATTGAAAGAAAAAACGGGTTAGCCTCAAATCGATGCTGACCGAGTTCATCGAAGAGCAGAACAGCAAGAACGTTAGTCTGTTGGGTGCGCAGACCGGCTGCGTTTCGATTGACGATATACCCCAGTTCACGGGCCGCTTTCTTGACCCTCTCGCGGGTTTCCTCGCTAACCTGTGGACTGTCTCTTAAGGCTCTGGATACCGTGGCCTGAGAAACCCCTGCGGCGGCGGCAATATCCAGGGATGTTGGCTTCTGAACGGCCATGCTCGTGTCCCCTTTCCTTTGGCTCATTATACATACGTATTCATCGCTGAATACGTATACAATCAATTGCCCAAGTCTCTCTGAACCCGGTATGTTTCCGCAATATATGAATCCACGACGATGCGGAGATATAGTCGATCCTATGGCATCTGAAGCCACCCTGACAGAAGCAGCCTGTTCCAATCCTTTTCCGACGGTGAGACAGGCAGGTATTTGTCTGCATATATCGTCGCTACCGGGTTCCTTTGGGATCGGTGAACTGGGAAATGCCGCAAAGGGATTTATTGACAGCATTGCAGACATGGGACTGTCGGTCTGGCAAATCCTGCCTCTCGGCCCCACGGGCTATGGTGATTCTCCTTATCAGTCCTTATCCGCATTCGCCGGCAATGAGCTACTGATCGACCTGCAGAGTCTCGTAGACAGGAACCTGTTAGACACGGAAGAAGTTAAGCCACTTACGATGCTACCAGACGATCAGGTGGACTACGCTAGCCTGGTACCTGTTAAACAGCAGTTGCTGGCCCTGGCGGCAGGGCGGTTTCTGGCAAACAGCAACGCCAGTGAGAAAGCAGATTTTTCGGCTTTTCTCGCACTCAATGATGAGCAATGGTTGCACGACTATGCTTTATACCGTGTGATCAAGCAGCAACAGGGCGAGCAATCCTGGACCTGTTGGGAACCTCAGTATCGCGACAGAAAGTCTGCGGCAGTCGCTGCCCTGGCCCACAGGGAAACGCAACAACTGTTACTGACGAAAGTGTGTCAGTATTTCTTTGACCAGCAGTGGCGACAAATTCATCACTATGCTAACGACAAGGGCGTTCTGATAGTCGGAGATATTCCGATATATCTGGCCATGGACAGCGCCGATGTCTGGTCCGACCCCTCTCTCGTTGAGCTCGACGAAGATTTCAATCCACGGCAAATCAGTGGCGTTCCGCCAGATAACTACAGCGCGACCGGCCAGTTATGGGGCAGTCCGATTTATGACTGGGATCTTCATGCCCGTTCCGGTTATGCCTGGTGGATATCTCGCCTGGCTCACAATTTCAGACAGGTGGACCTGCTGCGCATCGATCACTTCCGTGGACTGGAAGCCTACTGGTCGATACCTGCCGGCAGTAAAGACGCAACCGTCGGAGAATGGCGTAAGGGTCCCGGCTATGATTTCTTTAACGCCGTATTCAAAGCTTTTCAGGACCCACCACTCATTGCTGAGGACCTCGGCTTCATGACGTCTGAAGTTGATGCCCTGAGAACGCACTACAACATCCCTGGCATGGAAGTGATTCAGGAGCGGTTCAATCTTGGTCAGTCAGATTTCCACAGCATCCCCCGACGTTCGGTCTGCTATCCAGCCACTCATGACATGGATACCTGTCTGGGCTGGTTTACAGGAAGCCCGGGGGATACCCGGAACACAGAAGAAATCAGGCAACATCAACTCGAGGTTCTGAAGGTCACCGGTGGCAACGCAGCAACAATCGCTGACGACCTGCTCAATCTGGCCATGTCCACACCTTCAGATCTGGTGATCGCAACCATGCAGGACTATCTGAGACTCGGTTCCGAAGCCAGATTTAACTTACCGGGCAGCGTCGCCAACAACTGGCGCTGGCGCGTTACCAGCGAACAACTGGGTGAGGTAACTTCGGACTATATAAAAGCGTTACTGCGCCGCCATGGTCGCGTTTATCAGCACTGATTCAGGCAGATTTACCGATACAAATGCGCTTCATAAGCCTCTGCGGCGGAATCCCAGGAGAACCGGGCCTCAGCGGCGGACTTACAGACAGCCTGCCAGGCTGCCGCTGAATTTCTGAGTTCCAGCACCTGACCAAGCCGGACTAACAGGGCGCTGGCCTGCGAAGCCGGAGAATCTCCATGGAAGACAAAGCCCGTTTCATTATCGATCACCGTATCTGCCAGACCGCCCACACCATGAACCAGGCAGGGTTGTCCTTCTCGCATCGCCAGCATCTGGCTGATACCACAGGGTTCGAAAGAACTTGGCATCAGGAACAGATCTCCGAGTATATACATCTCATGTGACAGAGGGTCTGAATAACCGTTAAGAAACAGCAGATGTCTGTGACTTGCCGCGATTTTACGAACGAATCTTTCCAGACCTTCATTCCCACTGCCAAGTACGATCAGGCAACCCTGTTGGGTTGCCAGCAGGTCCAGCAGATGTTCAAGACAGGACCGTCCGTCCTCCAGCCGCTCTTCCAGCAGCCTGACCTTTTGTTCTGTCAGCCGGCCAACCGACGTAACACAGAATGCAGGCCGTTCCACCAGCTTCCAGCGTTGAATAGTATCCAGCGCCAGAACATCAGCACTTTTCGCACTTGTACTGTCGACCATCCATTGCAGTACAGTCTGACTGGCCAGATCCAGGGTTTGATGAAACTCAGCAGGTTCAGGAGATTCCACCGGGTATTCACAACCATTCAGAATCCCCCATAGTCTGCCTTCTGCAGATGCCTTCTGAAGGTCGCCGTGCAAACCCTCTCCGCCTACAAACCCTCTGTCCGGGTCACTCGGCCTGGTAATTTCCGCAGCATAGGTGGCAGAAACTGCGTGAATCCTCCGGCAAAAATTAATCGCAGCCCGCATCGGATTGAAGCAATCCGGATACCGTGGGTCTGCAATCCATTCAGTCTGATAATCAAGGTCCGGAAACCAGGCGTTCAGCGAGGAATCGTCACCAGAGAAAGGACGAATGCCCTGCAGTGACAGATTATGGATGGTATAGACCAGTTGTCTGTCAGCAACAGACCGGAAGTCAGGGTCAAAGGTTGCGAGCACACTAACGATAGCAGTATGCCAGTCGTGTAAGTGGTTAACATCATGAGCAGTGATCAGTTCATCGGCAATGACCCGCGCCGCAGCTGCGCTGAAGAAAGCAAAACGCGAGGCATCAGTCGCATAGGGTCGGTCAGGAGGATCATCACAGTAAAGCTGCCCCGCATCACCCGGCGCCAGCAGCTCATGATCAATCACCCACTGATTCACCGGATTATCAGAAACCAGCCTGTAAAGGCCGGCCATTTCAGTTTGACCCCGGAATT
>JAGRIO010000427.1 GCA_020443225.1 Pseudomonadales bacterium | reverse complement strand
TGAGCGGTCGTTGGATGAATTTTTTCATTATCAAAAAGCCCTGTAGCTGTTGTGAGCAAGCATCGTCTTAACGCGGGCGCAATTTTAGCTTGTCAGAGCCGATATTGGGAGACCTATTTACGCTTTAACAACGAATCCCTGACTTCATTCCTTTTAAAATCAGCGATCTGTGCAGACAATTCAGCATAGAGCTGCTGCATATTAATCTCTTCATTGAAGTAAACCCGCTTTGAAAACAGCGGAACTGGAAAGACATAGTTTTCAGTATCCCGCCACCTCAGCGCCTTGGCGACGCCAAGTTCATCTTCATAGCTGACCCAGTGCAAACCTTCTTCCCGTACCAGAATATCGCCGAACAGGACGCCAAGGGACTGCCACTCACGCACCTGGTCTTTCCGCAGTATTTTCCGGTCTACCAGCCGCTGCATCACTGTCAGATCCTGCCGGGTACCCTTGATAGCCAGTACACCGAGTCTGCGAGCAAAGACTTCCTTAATCTCCCGCCGCATGGTCTCGAGGATATGACGCTGGCTGACATTCAGATCTTTCACAATCAGCTTTTCATCCCGCTGACTATTGGGAAACTGATAATTTTCGACCTGCTCGGGCGTCAGGGTTGGCAAACTTTCCTCAGCGTTTACCCACAACGGCGCCAGCATCGCCATAGTCATCAACACTGATAGTACTCGGAACCACATAACTCATAACCTGTACCAATAACGGCGACATTATTACTGCTCACCATCTCAGATGACAGTGATGAATGATAATTCTGCCCTGCACTGAGAAAGTATTACGTCTTATCGTTCAGGTGAACGGATGAGGATCACTAAGGCGTTAATCAGCGCGCATAGCAAACCCATCAGCCGCGCAGGGTACTCAGACCATCGGGGCATGTTGCGGGTGGAGATTTCGTGATTCAATGCAGGTTCCTATCAACGCCCGGCAGGAGTCAGCCTTGAATCAGCACATCATTCGTCAGCTACATGAGCGACCAGGCTACTTTGTTCTGGCGATCACAGGCGGAGGAAGCCAGGCCATCGCCGACTTGCTGGCAGTACCCGGTGCATCGCGCACCTTACTGGAAGCACTGGTACCCTATAACGCTGATTCTCTGGCCAGCTTCCTGGGTGGCGCACCAGATCAGTCCTGTAGTGCAAAAACGGCCCGGGCCATGGCTATGAGTGCCTTTCGTCGCTGCCAGCAGCTTCATCAGGGTACAACGCCCTGTTATGGCGTGGGCTGCACCGCAGCACTCGCCACCGACCGGGCGCGCAAGGGTGAGAATCGTTGCTATGTCGCTGTTCAGTCGGCCGACACAACGCTGGAATTCCATCTCACCTTTCCCCGAACCGAAACCCGGCCAGAACAGGAACAGGAATGTCGCGATCTGGTCATCCATGCCATGCGGGAAATTCTGGGGCTACAGCGTTGGGCTGAAACACCAATTCACGGTAACTTCGCGCTGCGCCACGGAACTGCCCCACTCAGCTGGCAACAGCTCTTCTCATCAACCCTGGGCTCCACCTGGGTCAACGCTGCCCCCCCGGCTGTGATTTTCCCGGGAGCATTTAACCCATTGCATTATGGCCACCGGGAAATGGTTGATATCGCTGAAGGCATGCTGCAGGAGAAAGTGGTACTCGAAATTTCTGCCTTCAATGTAGACAAACCACCACTGGATTTTATCGACATGACGGAACGTGCCAGTGGCCTGCAGGACCTGGCCTACATTTTCACCAACACACCTACCTTTGAGCTTAAGTCAGCCCTGTTTCCCGGTGTTCACTTCGTGGTGGGTGCCGACACTATCATCCGTATTGCCGACCCGAAATACTATGACAATGATGACGACAAACGTGACCGGGCCTTGCGCAAACTGGCCGAGCGGGAACACAGGTTTCTGGTATTCGGGCGCAGGTCCGGGGATCGTTTTACAGGCCTTGACGACCTGACCCTGCCACCCGTGCTGAAGCAACTCTGTCTTGGCGTGCCAGAATCAGCCTTCCGGGCCGATGTCGCTTCCTCCGAACTACGAAAGCAGCAGAATCAGAGATAATCGCGGTAAAACCCAGGCATTAAGTCGGCAGGCTCTTGTGCCTCACCAGTCACCAGCGACCTGTCGGCTGCTGGTGCTGACATAAAGATGTTGCTGCACCAGTCCTTGCCATTTTCCATCTGGCGGGGTGTCAAGGTAGCAATGTATGCTTCAACCCCGGCGGCAATTTCAGGAAACACTGCCTGGACTGCGAAAGCTGCCCGGGCCTGAATGGCGGTTTCTGCGACCCGGTTGCGCTGTCCCCAGGAAACCGTGAGTTGTGAGCAGGACTCCAGCGTTTCCGGCAATACAGTCACAGCTACATCCCGGTCAAGGTTATAGCTGTATTTCATCATGGCCTCTTCCACCAGCATGGCAAAATCTTCCCGTTCGGTGGTATAGCTGTAGAAATCGCTGGCGAAGTCTGTGGGAAATTCAGCGGCGATATCATCGGCTGTCAGCTGTGTGTCTGCACTTCTGACGGTCTCGCCCCGAAAAGATACGCCCGCCAGCCGGTTCATCAGCACAGATCTCAGCGGATAAAGATTCGTCATCTGAGAGGACGGTCGCAGGGTTGTTGAAATCGCCTGATACATGGGCACGGTGCGGTCAATCTGGTTCAGCAAAGCCGGTGGAAAGAAATCGTTGGCATGGGCCAGCTCATGATACAAGAGGCTCGCCATGCGGATACTGATCTGATTCAGGTCCCGGTCCGGCGCACGTACGTCCAC
>JAGRIO010000426.1 GCA_020443225.1 Pseudomonadales bacterium | reverse complement strand
CATGGAAGCTGAAGAGATCAGGGCCAGTGCAGAAGCTGTGATGATTTTGGCGAATGTGTTCATTTCGGTGTTCCTTTTGAAATTCTGTCAAGTTGTTGACATATAGGAATGCGAACACCGTGCCAACTTTTCGAGATTCCCTGTAAAAAATTTATTTTTCCTATGTTATCAATAAGATAAAAGCCCTTACTATTGAATAATCCGCGTCAACCCCTATTTCCTGAACAAAGCTGACAGTGACAATGACTGTCACTTTTTTTCACAGTTAACGAAGAATGACACTGTGCGTCGCATCTGCCCGGCTTTGCCCAATGATTCGTCGAATCCCTGAGGGTTTCAGTTTAAAGTAGCGGTCCCGGCGCCAAACCATCCAGAGACAACATGAAGTATCACGTAATCGGAGATTTACATGGCCATCTGAATGACTACCGTCGTTTGCTGGCAGGTGCAGATCTGATTGACGGCAACGATGACTGGTGCGGGGGTAATGACCAGCTGTGGTTGATTGGTGATTTCTTTGACCGTGGGCGTTATGGCGTAGGCTGTGTAGAACTCAGCATGAAGCTGCAGCAGCAGGCCCGTGCTGCGGGTGGCGAGGTGAATGGCATTCTGGGCAATCACGAAATGATGATCCTGTGTGCCTATCGCTTCCGGGATACTGCTGTGGCGCCGGGAATGACGGTGATAGACCAGTGGCGACGCTGGGGTGGTATCGATCGCGATCTTGAAACCCTGAACGACAGCCACGTGCAGTGGCTCTCTGCCCTGCCGGTGATGCACAAGATCGGCGACCGGCTGCTGGTACACGCAGATGCGATGTTCTATGTCGAGCTGGGCCGGACCATTGACCTGGTCAACGAGCGCTTCCGCAAACTACTGGAGGACGACAACCTCAATCGCTGGGAATATATGTTACGTGCCTTTGCAGAACACCAGGCTTTTTCCGGTCTCTCGATGACCGGCAGCCAGCGGGCGCAGCAGTTGCTGACATTCTACGGTGCAAGGCAGCTGATTCACGGCCATACCCCAATTCCTGTCGCCAACGGATCTTTGCCAGCGGAAGTGACTCAGGCCTGGGAATATTGTGGTGGGCGATGCGTGAATGTAGACGGCGGTATCTATATGGGTGGTCCGGGTTTCGTATACCAGTTCACGGCTTGAGCCCTCAGCCAGTCCTGATGTCCGCCGGGTTAATCAGTGACGTCAGCACATGATCTTCCCATCGACCGTTGATTCTGAGGAACGACTTAGCCAAACCCTCTTTTTCGAAGCCAAGCTTTTCCAGTAACCGGCCACTGCGGGTATTTCTGGGCAGGTAGTTCGCCATGATGCGGTGCAGCCGCAGTTCTCTGAATATCCAGGCATTACTGGCGACAAGAGCCTCTTGCATGACGCCCTGGCCCTGAACGGAGCCGGCTACCGCATAACCCAGATGACAGGATTGAAAGGTTCCCCGCACGATATTGGTATAGTTGCATACCCCCAGCACCTGACGTTCGTCGGTATTGAGTATGGTCAGACACACACTGTTGCCTGCGCGGAACTCCCGCAACATCGCCCGAAGCTGCACTTCCCAGAAATTTTCTGTGTAGTACTCAATACGTCTGGCTGGTTCCCATTCCAGCAAGTGCTGACGGTTTTCAACCCGGAACCGGGTGATCAGAGGGGCTTCGCGAGGGTCAAGATAGCGCAGAACCAGATTATCAGTCTCAAGTCTGGGTAAGGCCCGGGGCATGTCAGGGTGGATATTCAACTGGACTTCTCCTGATCCAGTGCCCCCTGCTCTCCCCAAAATTGCGTCGCGGTTTTGCAGAAGGACTCGTAAGTCACCTCTGGCCCAAGATCAATACTTTCCAGCTGCTCTATTCTCAGCAGAGAAAATCGCCCGCCCGCGGCCTGCAGGATCATGCCATTAGGCGCTGACTCTGAACACAGATACAGTACTGCAGGGCTCACGAGTGCCGGGTCGCCCCGCGCCAGCCCAAGACTTTCGGTCATTCGGGTCGTCGCACCAGGTGCAAGACAATTAACCCTGATACCTTTCCGTATCCCTTCCAGCTTCAGGACATTCATCAACCCGATCAGAGCCATTTTTGCCGCAGCATAGTTGGCCTGGCCAAAATTACCAAAGATGCCAGAGCCCGAGCTGGTGAAGACGACTCTGCCCCAGCCTTTCTCCATCATAACGGGCCAGGCTGCACTGGTAACATAGACAGAACCCATCAGGTGGACATCCAGGACCGCACGAAAATTAGGCATGGTGACATTAGAAAAGGTTTTATCGCGCAGAATGCCGGCGTTGTTAACGACAATATCAACGGTGCCGAAATTTTCCACTGCGGTACCCACAATACTGGCTGCGCCGGCTTCCTCTGCCACCGACGCGGTATTGGCCACAGCTATGCCGCCCATATCGCGAATCTGGTCGACAACCGCCTGCGCGGTATTACCTGTACCCGTGCCATCAACGGCACCACCCAGGTCGTTGACCACCACCCGGGCACCGCGTCTGGCAAATTCAATGGCATGGGCGCGGCCAAGTCCCCGGCCGGCGCCGGTGACAATGACGACTTTATCTCTGAATTCCTGTTGCCCATGATCTCCGTCAAAGGTCGTTGCCACAGGCGCCTCCGTTTTTTTACTGGCTATTTTGTACCCGTCTGGCTGAACACGTCCAATGCTGTATCTAACTGATCACTGAAAAACACACCATTATCCAGTTCGGCCAGCTGAGCCCTGACATAACCAAGTTCTTCGCGAAGGCGAAAATTCTCCGGCTGCTTAAGAATATCTGACAGG
>JAGRIO010000425.1 GCA_020443225.1 Pseudomonadales bacterium | reverse complement strand
AGTCTGCGATTTCGTCGAAACCTTCTTCACGGGCAGCTGATGCCATACCGGGGTACATATCAGTGTACTCGTGAGTTTCGCCAGCGATGGAAGCCTTCAGGTTATCAGAAGTACCGCCGATTGGCAGACCTGTCGCCGGATCGCCACTTTCTTCGAGGTATTCAAGGTGACCGTGAGCGTGGCCGGTTTCACCTTCCGCAGTGGATCGGAAGACAGCAGCTACATCGTTATAACCTTCAACGTCAGCTTTTGCTGCAAAGTAGAGGTAACGACGGTTTGCCTGAGATTCGCCAGCAAATGCGTCCTTCAGGTTTTGTTCTGTTTTTGAACCTTTAAGTGACATAAAACTTCTCCAATTGGTTAACCACACACTTTATGTGTGAACGTAAAGGTAGAGAACCGGACCCGTTCAGTCCAATGAATGTTTTCGTTCAGATTGATTGGTATTATCGATCAACAAACCCATGCTTCCGGAATTGCCCTATGACTGGCCACTGCAATCCAATCCTCCTGACCCGCACCTGCTTTTACCGCCTGCTGGTGCTGGTATCGCTCATCTGTGTCTCTCATGTTGCTACAGCCGGGGACTACAAACTCAAGCGCCATGAAATCGACGCACAAGGTCATACGCTGGTGGTCTGGGAAAAGACTGCCCGACGGGCAAAAAAACAGATCCTGCTATTGCACGGCAGAACCTGGAGTTCCCTGCCGGACTTTGATCTTCAGGTGCAGGACGAGGATCTGTCGTTCATGGACGGACTTGCCGATCGCGGCTTCCGGGTGCTGGCACTGGATGCACGGGGTTACGGTGGCACAGCCCGGGACACCAGTGGTTGGCTGACACCAGACCGGGCGGCGAAGGATGCAGCGATTGTGCTGGCGTGGATGAAAGCCGATAAAGCTGTCGACACCCACCTGTTTGGCTGGTCTTACGGTTCCATGGTGGCACAGCTGGTGGTGCAGCGGGACCCTTCCCTGGTCAGCACCGTGACGTTCTTTGGCTACCCCTTCAATCCTGCCCGTCACATAGTCCCCGCAGATCAGCCTTACCCGTCAAAGGCACCGGCACGCCCCAATACAGCAGAAAATGCCGCCAGTGATTTCATTGTGGCTGGCGCCATCAGTCAACAGGCTATCGACGCCTATGTGGCAGCGGCACTGCAGGCAGACCCTATCAGGGTGGATTTCCGCAACCTGCATGAGTGGGCTGAACTGGATGCCAGCAAAATCACCACGCCTTCGTTGCTGTTACAGGGCCAGTTTGACCCACTGGCACCGACAGCCATGCAGGCCAGCTTCTTCAGCCAGATTAATCAGGGCAATAAATGGTGGGTCGTCCTGCCCGGCGGTGATCACGCCGCCTTGCTGGAAACACCCAGAATCACCATGCTGGACGCCATTGCCGGTTTCATCAACAATCAGCATTTACTGGCGCAGTAACCAGCACAACCGCTACCTGAGTTGCGGGAAAACCGCTGGCGGATACCCGTCACTGGCACTACCGCAGGACTAAAAGTAAGAGATCGGACACAAGCCTGATGAAAATAATAAGAAACCCGGAGATAAGCCCCATGACTAACCGCACACGACCACTGATCGCCGCCCTGGCTATTGCCCTGGGGCTGACTGCCTGTACCGGCATGCAAAGCAACAGCACGGGTGATGTCCCGACCCTGGAGATCATCGCAACTGGCGCGAATATCGCCGGAGCCAACGGCGTGCACTTTTCACCTGACGGCAAGCTTTATATTGCCTCGGTAGTGGGTTCAAACATGACTGTGATTGATCCTCGCAGCGGTGACATCCTGCAACAGTACGGAGGCGCCGAAGGGGTGGTCGGGCCGGACGATGTGGCCTTTGCACCAGACGGTGCCTGGTACTGGACTTCAATTCTGACCGGTGAAGTCGCGGGCTTTCGCCCTGATGGCACCCGGGTCGTGGCAGCGCAGCTGACACCGGGAGTAAATCCCCTGACCTTCTCAGATGATGGCCGCCTGTTCGTGTCGCAGTGCTTCTTCGGTACGGGTCTGTATGAAGTAGACCCGGCGGGGGTGAAGCCGCCGCGGACTATCGCCGACGATCTCGGACCTGGCTGCGGTCTCAATGGCATGGACTGGGGTCCTGATGGCCGGCTTTACGGCCCGCGCTGGTTCACTGGTGAGGTGGTGAGCTTCAACGTCGATGACAACACCCGGCGCACTGAGGTCAGCGGCTTCCAGACGCCTGCATCCGTGAAGTTCGACAGCCATGGAGTACTGCACGTCCTGGATACCGGCACTGGTGAGGTCATTCGGGTGGATGGAGACAGCAAGACCGTCGTAGCGACACTGAGCCCGGGGCTGGATAATTTTGCCTTTGACGCCAGTGATCAGATCTTTGTCTCCAGCTTTACCGATGGCTTCATCAAGCGGGTGGAAGCTGATGGCAGCCTGACCACCCTGCAGCCAGGGGGCATGGCTCATCCTGGCGGCATGGCCTGGATCAACGGCCAGCTGGCGGTGGCTGACCTGCACGCCGTCCGGTTTTTTGACCCTGCCAGCGGCGAGGAAGTGAGCACCCACCGGGCTGTTCTCGGCGTAGACAAGATCGGCGGCGCCATGAATCTGAGTACCGACGGTAAGAATCTGATCCTGATTTCCTGGGTCGACAATGATGTTCGCGTCTGGGACCTGCAGCGCAATGAGCTGACGGAACACTATACCGGGCTGGGTGCACCGGTCGATGCCGTTCGCTATGGTGATGATCTGATTGCTACCGAACATGCCGGCAACCGGGTTATCAGACTGGCGCAGGACGGTCCTG
>JAGRIO010000424.1 GCA_020443225.1 Pseudomonadales bacterium | reverse complement strand
GATCACTCATGATCAGTCCCTCCCCAGAATAATTGTGCCAGCCGCGTGACGACTGCCCAGCATACCGCCATTGCCATGGGCAACGGCGAGTCGGGCATCGGCGACCTGTGATGTGGATTCACCGCGCAACTGACGAGCTGCTTCGATCAGCAGGAAGATGCCGCGCATACCCGGGTGGTTCGATGACAGACCACCGCCATCTGTGTTCAGTGCAGGCCCGTTTGGATTGTCGAATCTTAGTTTACCGCCCTGCACCCAGGCGCCGCCTTCACCTTTTTTGCAGAACCCCAGATCTTCCAGCAGGGTCAGTACGGTGATACTGAACGAGTCATAAATCATCGCAATGTCGATTTCATCGGGCCTGATCCCCGCCTCGCCAAAGGCTTGCGGACCAGACTGGATAGCTGCGGAGGTCGTGATATCACCACCGTTCTCCGGATATTTGGTTGCTTCACCGGAGCCAAGAATCCAGACCGGTGGTTTTTTACAGTTCCTGGCGACTTCAGGAGAGGCGATCACGACTGCACCGCCTCCGTCAGAGATCATGCAGCATTCCAGCAGGTGCAAAGGATCAGCAATCATGCGGGAATTCACCACATCCTCAATGGTCGTCTCACGGATATCAAGAAATTCAAGGTCTTCCATCGCCCTGACGGCTTCCGGATTGCGCATGGCGTGATAACGGGTAGCGACAGAGATCTCCGCCAACTGCTCGCTGGTGGTACCGTACTGATGCATATGCCGGTGGGCGACCATGGCGTAGTTGGAAATCAGCGTCTGTCCGGCAAAGGCATCCATGTTGTCCGCAGGATGCATGGCACCTCCACCCCGGCCACCAACACCGATTGCCCGGGCGTTACTATGGGCGGTAGAGCCATAGGTCAGCAATGCAACCTTGCATTTGCCGGCGGCAATATCCCGCTTTGCGTGGGCTGCGTGAAACTCGTAAGAACTGCCACCAACATTGGTCAGGTCAATGACATTGGGCTTAAGGCCGAAATATTCAGATATGTTCAGACCGGCCATGCCGCCACCTTCGCCGGCGTCGTAGATACCGTCGACGTCAGACCAGTTGAGGCCGGCATCAGCCAGTGCCCTGGCGGCTGATTCCGCCTTGATCTGCAGGGGACTGACTTCCCCTTCGACATCCCTTATCGGGTATTCATGAATGCCGACGATGGCGGCCTCTCGCTTCTGACTCATTAGTTTCCCTCAGACACTATGGTTTTAACGCCAACCATACTATTGATGGCGGGTTTGCCACAACCTGCGCTGCCCAGTGTGTGGAGGTGTGTCTGGCGATGTGTCCGGTCAGGTTGCGCGCTGTGTCACAGAGAGGCTGTCCATGCGTGGCGTCTTTAGTTGATTTGCATCATGGTGAGCTTTCCGTTGCTTGCTAAGTTAGGACTGTCCCGAAAGGGTTTTGCTCAGAGAACGGAGAAGTATTGTGATTACAGTTGCAGAGATTATGACCACTGATGTTCAGACACTGCCATCCACTGCACTGCTGGCAGAGGTGTATCAGCTCATGCAGCAGAGAAATTTTCGCCACGTGCCCATTGTGGATGACGATGACAAGCTGCTGGGTCTGGTCAGTTACACGGACGTCATGGCAGCGACGCCACCCCCCGGAAGCACCGGGGGCGCAGACAAACACTACAGTGCCGTCACGGCGGCGGACGTCATGCACACCGGGCTGGAAACTACCCTGCCTTCTGCTTCAGCAAGGCTGGCAGCCAGGACCATGGAATCGATGAAAATTGGCTGCCTGCCGGTACTTAAAGAGGGTCGGCTTGCGGGCATCATTACAGATACTGATTTCGTTGCTGTCGCGATTAATCTGATGGAACAGATGGAAGACATGGAAGCTATGGGTAGCTTTGAAGGCGCTGAAGACTGACAGCTGGCCCCCGGCAATCAGGGTGACCCGCCGGGTGTGAATGGATTGCCGGCATCGGCTTGCCGGTGTGTTACCGCGCATGCATTTTCTGCGTTGCTGTGGCAGATTAGGCTTTTTTCCGGAGTTTCTTACAGTGAAAGTTATCTGTCTGACGGGAGGCCTCGCCTCTGGTAAGTCTACAGCAGCGCGGTTTCTGGCAGACCATGGTGCGAAAGTCATTGATGCCGACAAACTCGGTCACAGGGCCTATGATCCTTCAACTCAGGCTTACCGCGAGGTCATCGCTGCATTTGGAGATGACGTCGTCGGGGAAGATGGTCAGATCGACCGGAAGGTCCTGGGTAGCAAAGTGTTTGGTAAGCCTGAAGAGCTTAAGCGACTGACGGATATAGTCTGGCCAGAAATTCGACGAATGGCAGAAGCTGAGATTCGCGAAGCGGAGACAGCTAGTGCTGACAGCATCGTGGTGCTGGAGGCTGCAGTTCTGTTCGAAGCAGGGTGGGACGATATCGGAGATGAGATCTGGGTGGCTACAGTCGATCGCGAGGTGGCTATAGAACGTGCCATGGCACGTGATGGGCTGCCCCGGGAAGCCGTCGAAAGCCGCCTTGACTCGCAGCTGTCTAATAGTGAGCGCACCGCCAGAGCGGACGTGGTTCTCGATAACAGTGGCACACCCGAACAGCTGGATGCACAACTGGTTGTGGCCTGGGAAAGAGCTGTCGAAAGCTGATTGCCCGCTGCCGGGCAGGACTCAGTGTTGACTGGCCGGGATGCCTGCCTTCGTTTACAATGCGCGGCTCGCTGCCCGGTCTTTCTCTGACCTGTCGCAGCGCTAATCCTGACATTCGGAGATCTGGCAGCTGTGGAAATCAATCCTTTTCTTAATCGTATTAAAGACCTGCGGGAACGTACTGACGTTCTTAGGGGGTATCTTTGACTATGACA
>JAGRIO010000423.1 GCA_020443225.1 Pseudomonadales bacterium | reverse complement strand
CCTGCTAATCTGGACGAATTTGCTGGCCAGACCCACCTGCTGGCACCTGGTAAACCGCTGCGTACAGCGCTGGAAACTTCGAGTTTGCATTCTATGGTGTTCTGGGGCCCCCCGGGCGTCGGGAAAACGACACTGGCCCGCATGATGGCAACGTTGTGTGATGTGGAGTTTCAGTCTCTGTCAGCGGTTCTGGCGGGCGTGAAAGACATCCGAGAAGCCATAGCCACCGCTAAACAGCTGCAAAGCCGTACAGCCCGGAAGACGCTGCTGTTCGTGGACGAAGTTCATCGTTTCAACAAATCACAGCAGGATGCATTCCTGCCTTATGTTGAAGATGGCACGGTAATCTTTGTCGGCGCAACGACGGAAAACCCATCCTTTGAGCTGAATAATGCACTCTTGTCCCGGGCCAGGGTGTATCGCCTGAAACCACTTGACACTGATGCGCTGAAAGGCCTGATGCGGCGGACACTGCAAGATGAGGAACGTGGTCTGGGCCACCTTGCACTGAAGGTGAGTGATGATGTGCTCCTGGCGCTGGCAACTGCTGCTGATGGAGATGGCAGGAAATGTCTCAATCTGCTGGAACTGGCCTCGGATCTCGCCGGTGACTCCGGAATCACCGAAGAAACCCTGCAGGAAGTGCTGGCAGGTGATCACAGGCGCTTTGATAAGGGTGGTGATATCTTCTATGACCAGATATCGGCACTCCACAAGGCCGTGCGGGGCAGTTCACCGGACGCTGCACTCTACTGGTTCGCACGAATGCTGGATGGTGGCTGCGACGCGCTGTATATTGCCAGGCGAGTGGTGCGAATGGCGAGTGAAGACATTGGCAATGCTGATCCACGTGCATTGACACTGGCATTGCAGGCCTGGGAAGTGCAGGAGCGGCTGGGCAGTCCCGAGGGTGAACTGGCGCTGGCTCAGGCTATTCTTTATCTGGCTTCAGCTGCCAAGAGTAATGCCGTCTATACGGCCTACAACCGCGCCATGGGTGAGGTTTCAAAGCTGCCTTCCTACGAGGTGCCTTTGCATCTCAGAAATGCGCCCACCAACCTGATGAAAGATATGGGTTACGGTGAAGAGTACCACTATGCCCATATGTTTGATGATGCCTTTGTTGCGGGTGAATCTTACTTTCCGGAAGAAATGACCGACCGGGTCTACTATGAACCCGTCGACCGGGGACTGGAAATCAGGATCCGCGAAAAGCTTATGAACCTGCGGGAACGCAATCAACACAGCGACTTTCAACGCTACCCGGGAAACAGAACGGACAGGAAATCCTGAATGGAACTGCTAGCTATTGCCATCGGCGGCGCGCTGGGTGCCGTAGCCAGATTTACACTGGGTAATCAGATCAATCATCTGACGGGTATTGAGTTTCCCTACAGTACATTGCTGGTCAATATCATAGGCTCCTTCCTGATTGGTATTGCCTTTGTCTTCCTGGTGGAAAAAGCGCTCTGGGGAGCTGTCTGGCGGTCGGCGCTGATGGTGGGTTTTCTGGGTGCTTTCACCACTTTTTCTACCTTCTCTATGCAGGCGCTGGGCTTGCTGGAAGAGGGCCGGCTGATGGCTGCCGGTGGCTATATCGGCAGTAGCGTGGTTGTCTGTATTCTGGCGGTTTATGCTGGCATGGCACTTGCCCGCCATGTGTCCTGACCGCGGCCGGTCTGCTAAACTCCGCGCTCACTTTTTCCCGAACGATCTGAATCACTATGCTTGACCCTAAATTGCTCCGGAACGATATTGATAACGTCGCCGCCAGACTGAAGATCAAGAAGTACGATCTTGATGTTGCTGAATTCCAGCGGCTTGAAGATCAGCGAAAGACCTGGCAGGTAGAAACGGAAACACTCCAGTCCGAGCGTAATGCCAGGTCCAGATCGATTGGCCAGGCCAAGGCCAGAGGCGAAGATATCGAGCCTCTTCTGGCTGAAGTTGCGGATCTTGGCGCAAAACTGGAAGCCGCCAAGGCGCAGCTGGACGAAGTTCAGGTTCAGCTGGATGACTGGATGATGAGCATTCCCAATCTGCCGGATGACACAGTGCCGGTGGGAACATCAGAAGATGACAACGTCGAAATTCTGCGCTGGGGTGATATTCCTGAGTTTAATTTTGAGGTGCTGGATCACGTTGATCTGACTGGTGACAGCGCACTGCTGGATTTTGAGGCAGCGGCAAAAATATCCGGTTCGCGGTTTGTCACCCTGCGGGGTGCGCTTGCTCGTCTGCACCGGGCGCTGATTCAGTTCATGCTGGAGGTTCACACCACGGAACATGGGTACGAAGAAATTTACGTACCCTACATCGTCAATGCGGATTCCTTACGCGGAACCAGTCAATTACCCAAATTCGAGGAAGATCTGTTCAAACTGATGGATGACCGTGGGTTGTATCTGATTCCTACGGCCGAGGTGCCTGTGACCAATATGGTCAGAGATGAAATTGTCGCTGATGGTCAGATGCCGCTGAAGTTTGTCTGCCACACACCCTGTTTTCGCAGTGAGGCCGGCAGCTATGGAAAAGATACCAGAGGTATGATTCGCCAGCACCAGTTCGAGAAGGTGGAACTGGTGCAGATGGTTCGCCCGTCGGAATCTGAGGCTGCCCATGAAGACCTGACCAGCCATGCTGAAAATATTCTGCGTAAACTCGATCTGCCTTACCGCAAGGTGAATCTGTGCGGCGGCGATCTTGGTTTCGCATCAACCCGTACTTACGATCTGGAAGTCTGGCTACCGGGTCAGAACAAATACCGCGAAATCTCTTCCTGCTCAAACTTCAGGGATTTTCAGGCGCGAAGAATGCAGGCTCGCTGGCGTAATCCGGAAACAAACAAGCCGGAGT
>JAGRIO010000422.1 GCA_020443225.1 Pseudomonadales bacterium | reverse complement strand
ACTGTCTGGTAAGAGTCCTGTCAGTTGAATACCAATCGCACCCTTACGATAAATAAGACTAACAAGCTTCAGCAAAGTTCCAAGCCCGGATGAAATTTTTTTCACAAACGGTCGGCGCGGAAGGTTGAATGGCAGGCAGAGTCCTTTAACCCCTGAGGATCAAAGGCTCTGAGACCACATTAATGTGCTTCATCCCAGTTGTCGCCGGTGCCAGTTTCGACCAGTAAAGGTACCGACAGTTCTGCCGCCGCGGACATGATTTCCTGAAGCTGAACAGATACCTGAGCAACAGCGCTGGATTCAGCTTCCAGAACCAGTTCGTCATGCACCTGCATGATCATTCTGGCGCCAGGTTTGTCATTCGTCAGCCAGCGGTCAACCTCAATCATGGCCCGTTTAATGATATCTGCCGCGCTACCCTGCATCGGTGCATTAATCGCGGTTCGCTCGGCAGCCTGTCGGCGCTGAAAGTTACTGGCAGATATCTCTGGCAGGTAAAGTCTGCGGCCAAAGATCGTTTCTACATATCCATCTTCTGCAGCCTGGGCACGTATGCGATCCATATAGGCACGAACGCCAGGATAACGTTCAAAGTAGAGGTCAATATATTCCTGAGCATCGCTACGGGAAATATTCAGCTGCCGTGAGAGTCCAAAGGCCGACATCCCATAGATCAGACCGAAGTTAATCGCCTTGGCACTACGGCGCTGATTGTCTGTAACCTCATCAATATCACGGCTAAAAACTTCAGCCGCGGTGGCACGGTGGATGTCTTCACCGGCGGCAAAGGCCTTCAGCAGCCCTTCATCTTCTGACAGGTGGGCCATAATCCGCAATTCAATCTGTGAGTAGTCTGCTGCGATAAGTTTATGACCTTCCGCCGCCACAAAAGCCTTTCGGACCTGCCGGCCTTCTTCTGTTCTGATAGGAATATTCTGCAGATTGGGATCGGTACTGGAGAGCCGGCCTGTCGCTGCGACAGCCTGATGATAGGAGGTATGGATGCGGCCTGTACGTGGATTTATCTGCCTTGGCAACTGGTCAGTATAGGTTGATTTCAGTTTTGACAGTCCCCGGTATTCCATAATGAGTTTAGGCAGCGGATAGTCCAGCGCCAGCTCCTGCAATACGGGTTCTGCCGTTGAAGGTTGTCCCTTCGGGGTTTTCTTGATGACGGGCAGCTTCAGCTTCTCAAAAAAGATCTCCTGCAACTGCTTGGGTGAACCCAGATTGAATGTCTCGCCCGCCAGCTCATAAGCTTCATGTTCCAGTTCAACCAGTCGCTCACCCAGCTTGGTACTTTGCTTTTCCAGCAGTGCACCATCAATACATACGCCATTACGTTCCACTCGCGACAACACACTGACCAGCGGCAACTCGATGTCAGTGAAGACTGATTGCAGCCGGTTATCACCCTTCAGCTTAGGCCACAGACTCTCATGCAACTGCAGAGTGATATCTGCATCTTCAGCAGCATAGTGCGCTGCCTTATCAAGGTTGATCTGATCAAAGGTGATTTGTTTCGCACCTTTACCGGCAATATCCTCAAAGTGAACCGTTGATTTACCGAGATACTTCAGCGCCAGGTCATCCATATTGTGACGAGACGCCACCGAGTTGAGTACATAGCTTTCCAGCATGGTGTCGAAGGCAATACCCTGCATATGAATATCGTAGCGGGCCAGTACGCTCATATCGTATTTCAGATTCTGACCAACCTTGAGTATGTCCGGGTTCTCCAGCAAGGGTTTGAACTGTGCCAGAACCTGGTCGCGGTCCAGCTGCTCTGGCGCTCCTTCATAACAGTGCGCAACAGGCAGATAGGCAGCTTCACCAGCGCGAATGCTGAAAGACAGGCCAACTATTTCCGCCTCCATATAGTTAAGGCTGGTAGTTTCCGTATCAAATGCGATCAGTTCAGCCTGCTGCAACTTTTCGAACCATGCATCAAGCCGGTCCTGGGTCAGAATGGTTTCGTAATCCGTTGGCGCTGCTTCAGTGACCGATGCTGTGGTTGTATCGCCACCGCTCAGTTCATCAACCCATTGCTTGAATTCATATTCGGTAAAAAGCGTCTTCAGCGTTTCATCGTCAGACGCGGTCTGCTGCAGGGTCTTTGGCGTAACATCCAGCGGTACATCACATTTGATCGTAGCCAGTTCGTAAGACATCGGCAGGGTCTGCAGGGATTCCCGCAGATATTCACCCACCTTGCCTTTTATCGCATCAGCATTTTCCATAACACCCTGCAGGCTTTCGTATTCAGCCAGCCATTTCACCGCCGTCTTAGGTCCGCATTTAGGGACACCGGGAATGTTGTCGGATGTGTCGCCGACCAGTGCCAGATAGTCGATAATCTGATCCGGTCGAACACCGAATTTTTCTTCGACTGCTGCCTCATCCATGGTCGTGTCTGTCATGGTGTTAATCAGGGTGATGTGCTGGTTAACCAGCTGCGCCATGTCCTTGTCCCCGGTCGAAATCAACACATCCATTTTCTCTTCCGTGGCCTGCGTCGCCAGGGTACCGATAACATCATCGGCCTCAACACCATCAATAATCAGCAGCGGTAAACCCATGCTCCTGATAATGGTCTGTATGGGTTCAATTTGTTCCCGCAGGTCATCCGGCATCTTCGCCCGGTTGGCTTTGTATTCAGCGTAAATCTCATTCCTGAATGATTTGCCCTTCGCATCAAAGACCACAGCAATGTGGCTGTCGGGATGCTCGGCCATGAGTTTCCGAACCATACTCACCACCCCCTTGATAGCTCCGGTATGCGCACCCTTTGTACTCATCAACTTGGGTAGTGCATGGTATGCACGAAAAAGGTAGGATGAGCCATCTATCAGAACCAGCGGA
>JAGRIO010000421.1 GCA_020443225.1 Pseudomonadales bacterium | reverse complement strand
GGGGAAAGCACTCAGCACAAGGGCATAATTCCGGATATCGAGTTCCCAACGGACTATGACCCTTCTTCCATCGGCGAAAGCACGCTCGACAGCCCCCTGCCCTGGGACAAGATTCCGGCAACCCGTTACCGGCCCAAGGACAGCGTGTCTCAGGTGAAGAAGGAACTGAACGAATTGCATGCGACCCGCGCTGACACCGATCCGGAATTTATTTACCTTCGTGATGCAGCTGCCTACCGACAGGTGCGCAGCAATCAGAAGTTCATTAGCCTCAATGAGGCAAAGCGGCGTCAGGAGGAGAAAGACTCTGACGAATTCTGGCTGAGTCTGGAGAATCAGAAACGAGCGCGCCAGAACCTGCCTGCAATTGCCTCACTGGATGAGCTGAATCCCAAGAAAGAAGAACCCACGCTGGCATCTGCGGCTGGTCAGACCGGAGCGTCCACCGGCGCGGCTGGTCAGGGCACAACGGAAAACAGCGGGGCTGGCGAAGGTGACCCGCTGCAAGGTAATGAGTTAGCAGGCGTCACGGAACTGCCGGCGGTAACCCCTGACGAAGATACTGCGGAGAAGACAGCCGCCAGCGAACCTGAAGCGCCTGATGCGCAACTGATCGAAACCGGCCATATCCTGATTGACCTGATGTCACTGCAGAAGCAGACGGCGGAGGAGAAATCCCAGCGACAGAGCTGAAACCCTTTATCTGACATCAGTTGACCGGTTCCGGTTCAGGACACGCTTCTGAGCCGGTAAGGTCCATGGCCATCCAGCGCTTCACGTACTGCAGCTGCCAGCGCTGGCCGCGAGAAAGGCTTCTGCAGGAACAGTGACGTCTTCAGCAGGTCTGATTGCACGTGCATGGTCTCTGCCACATAACCAGACATAAACACGACTTTGGCATGGGGAGAGGTTTTCCTGATTTGCTCGACTGTTTCCGGTCCGGTCAATCCATCAGGCAACACTACATCCGATAAAATCAGATCCCAGCTGCGGCCTCTCTCGCGGGCCAGCGTCAGCGCATCCGGTCCACTGGCCACAGAGGTCACCTCATATCCCATTTCATGCAGTGTTTTCTCTGCCACATTGCGAACCAGTTCTTCATCTTCGATCAGCAGAATGGACTCTGAGCCACGAAGATCATGACTTCCCCCAGACTCATCGACATCTGTCTGAGCCGTGCCTGAACGGGGGAAACAGACGCTGACAGTGGTGCCCTGACCCGGTGTGCTGTCTATGGCTATATGGCCGCCTGATTGCTTAACAAAGCCATACACCATACTTAGACCCAGACCTGTGCCCTGGCCAACATCCTTGGTGGTATAAAACGGCTCAAAGGCACTGTTCATGACTTCCGCCGACATCCCACAGCCCGTATCTCGCACCTGTATACAGACATACTCAGCATCACAGAGTCCGTCAGTAGCAGCAATTTCCCCTGGCGAGAATCTTTTTGGCAACACTCTGAGCTCAATGCTCCCACCGGACGGCATGGCATCTCTGGCATTAATCACAAGATTCAGCAGCATGCTCTCGAACTGCGCTTCATCGATGTGGAGGTAGAGTTCCTCGCTGTAGACAGACAGCGTAAGCTGGATGTTTTCTCCCAGCATTCGCCTGGACATGTCAAGAAACTGGCTGAGCGCGCTGTTCGCATCGATGGTTTTGGGATCGAGTTTCTGACGTCTTGAAAATGCCAGCAGTCGCTGGGTCAGTTGACTGGCCCTGGTTACCACCTGTAACGCCATGGTACGGAACTGCGCCTGGGTTTCGTCTGCGACCCTGATCTGCTCAAGATTCAGCTGCAGTGCCTGCAGCATATTGTTGAAATCGTGCGCAATGCCACCGGTCAGCTGTCCGACAGACTGCAGCCGCTGGGTCTGTATCAGCTCAGCCTCAACCCGCTGTTTGCTGGTAATGTCTTCGACAATGGCGAAAAACACAGGGCGCAGCTCGGAAGCGATGTACTGAATCTGTGCCTCTACCGGATAAACGGAACCATCCCGGCGCTTTGCCAGCGTTTTAATGGTACGGATAGCCTCTTCCCCGCGCACCAGGGGAACCAGCTCCTTGCGAAAACTGCGCTCATCATAACGGGCCAGAATCGATGCCGGATTGAGCTGGTACAGCTCTTTCATGGTGTAGCCAAGGTTGTTACGGGCACCCTGGTTTACAATGGTAAAGCGCAGGGTTGAAGCATCGAAGACGTACACTTCCTGAGAGGAATCCTCAACGATTCTGCCCAGCTGGCTCAGTAATTGTTCTCCTTCCAGCCTTTCCGTGACATTCCGCGCAATCCCTTCCACACCGGTAATTTCGCCATTAGGGCCGTACCTGAAATGCGCATTCGTTTCGACGATGACGACCCGGCCATTGCGGTGCTGCAGGGCTGCCTGGTAATGGGTAACTCTGCCGTTTCCTTCCTGCAGTGCGGCAAGGAACTGCTCGCGGCCTTCAGGATCAACATAGAAGCCCGACAGCCGGGTACCAATCAGTTCCTCCGGGCGATAACCAACAACGTCAACAGCGGAATCAGAAATCAGTTCGATCTTACCTTCGGCATCTACGACGTAGTAGGTATCCTGCAGCGACTGCATGATATGGCGGAAGGCTGTCGCCCGCATGATCCGGTCCTTCATCCGCTGCTCAGTCGGCCAGATGGCGACATTTACCAGCACGCACACTGCCAGCAGAATCAACACCGGAATCATGTCCGGTTGATGGCTGCCAGTATGCAGTAACACCATGGAGGCCACCGAGTGGACCGCCAGCATAGCGAAACATGTCCCGAACAGCAGCCAGGCCCCTGGTTCATCGGAAACCCGATGGCGACGTACAGCCTGCAAGCACAGTAACAATTGCAGTATCAGGCTGAGCACAAGACAGACGATTATGACCATATCCAGACTTTAGTAGCAGATCGGAAGA
>JAGRIO010000420.1 GCA_020443225.1 Pseudomonadales bacterium | reverse complement strand
GCAAATATGATCCGATAGTCATCAGCCAGAATAACCGCGAGAGAACTATTTTGAAAATTGATTTACTGAACCCCGTCAGTTACCAGGGTGGTCAGCCTCATGATCAGTTTGCCTGGTTGAGAGAAAATGCGCCTGTTTACTGGCATGAGGAGCCTGGCGGTGCAGGTTACTGGGCAGTCACCCGGCATGCAGATGTGTACCAGGTAGGCAGAGATACAGAGACGTTCTCCTCTGAGCCCACCATCATGATCAGTGATGAGCAGTTAAGTCCGCAGCTGGACAATGATCACAAGATGATGCTGATGATGGACCCGCCAGACCATACGGTCTACAGAAAGCTGATCAGCCGGGAATTCACCCAGGGGCCTGCGCGCAATTATTCGCCGCGTATCCGCGAACTCGCTACCCTGATCGTCGACAATGTTATTGAGAGAGGCGAGTGTGATTTCGTCACTGACATTGCCGGTGAAATGCCCAGTTATGTCATCGCTGAAATGGTGGGTCTGCCGCTGGAAGATGGACGCAAGCTCTATGAGCTGACGGAAACCATCCACACCGCACCTGAAATGCTGCCGGAGAATGCGATTCCGCAGGCAGTGATGAAGATGTTTGAGTACGGCACGCAGGTCATGCAGGAAAAGCGCGCACATCCAACCAATGATCTGGCCAGTAAGTTGCTGCACTCGGAAGTCGATGGCCGCAAAATGGATGACATCGACTTTCTGCTGTTTTTTATGCTGCTGATTGATGCCGGTGGCGACACCACGCGGAATCTGGTAGCGGGTGGCATGCTTTCCATGCTGGAAAATCCGGACCAGCTGAACTGGCTGACAGAAAATTTACCAGACCGGATTGCCTCTGCGCGTGATGAGTTGCTGCGCTATACCTCACCTGTAATTTACATGCGGCGGACCGCGAAGCAGGATACAGTTCTGCGCGGCCAGCAGATTAAAGCTGGTGATAAAGTGGTGATGTACTATGGTGCAGCTAACAGAGATGCTGAGGTATTCGATAATCCTGAGGCCCTGAACCTTGGTCGCACACCCAATAAGCACCTGGCCTTTGGTGGTGGCGCGCACGTATGCCTCGGGCAGTGGTTTGCGCGGCTGGAGATTGATGCACTGCTGATGGAAGTGCTGGCCAGAATGAAGAATATGGAGCTGACGGGCGATCCACAGTGGCTGGCTTCCAATTTTATTTCCGGGCCCAGAACGATGCCGGTTCGATTTACGCCGGCGGCCAGATTGGCTGGTTAGCAGCATCGCATTGTTGTTGGTAAATCTCAGTACCAGAAGGAGTTAAAGATGAAAGGAGCGGGTGGCACCAGCGGAGGAACGGGCCAGTTTCTGTTAGGGCTGGTCATGATGGCAGGCGGTTTCTACCTGCTGTTGAATGCCATCAGGGTGACCAGCCGTTTTGGATTTGGCATGCACCTGTATGGATTTCAGATGAATGGTGCGATGTACAATATTACCACTGGAATGGTTGTGATTCCCTTTATCTTCGGGATAGGCATGATCTTCTACAACAGTCGTAATCTGTTTGGCTGGTTACTTGCGGGTGGTTCTCTGACGGCGTTAATCTTCGGGGTTATCGCTTCTATTGAGTTCAGCTTCAGGATGATGTCTGCTTTCGATCTGATTCTGATACTGGTGCTTGCTTTTGGGGGGCTGGGACTGTTTCTCAGGTCCCTGCGTGATATGCCGGAGGAAATCTCATGACTTTAAGTGCGCTGCCTTTACAACCTGATAACCTGGAATGGCCAACCCGCCAATGGCCGGTTGGCGAAATCAGCGTTGATGACAGGGATGCTTTCGGGACTCTCTGTGATGAGATCTTTGATCTGAACCCTGCGCAGGGGGTCACCTATGCACTGCTGGTCATTCAGGGGGGCAAACTGGTTTACGAACGTTATGATGCAGGTGCAAACGATTTCTATCTGCAGTACTCCTGGTCAATGGCGAAAAGCATTACCCAGGCATTGACCGGCATTCTGGTACAGCAGGGAAAACTGGACATTCATGCCCCTGCCCCGGTACCGGAATGGCAAGGGGATGAACGCCGCCATATTACGCTGGATCAGTTGCTTCGCATGTGTAGTGGTCTTGAATTCAATGAGGATTATGTTGATGGCCAGCGTTCGGATGTAATCCCGATGCTGCAACTGGAGGGTCGTCATGACACTGGCGCCTTTGCGGCTTCCAAACCCCTGATCCATGAACCAGGCAAAGTCTGGTCTTATTCCTCCGGCACTACCAATATTATCTGTCGCATCCTGAAAGAAGCAGTGGGGGATGGTGCCTCCGGTATGTTGCGATTTATGAATGATGCCCTGTTTGAGCCGATTGGTGTGCGCAGTGCAACGCCCAAATTTGATACTTCCGGCACCTTTATCGGTTCGTCTTATCTGTTGGCAACGCCGCAGGATTTTGCCCGCTTCGGCTATCTCTACCTTCGTGGCGGGTACTGGGATGGGAAGCAGATTCTTACGCCCGACTGGGTCGATTATGCCCGTACGCCCTGGTACAACGATGGCGAATCCGCCTATGGTGCCCAGTGGTGGATGCGGCCTGACCGGCCAGACTGGTTTTATTGTGGAGGCTATGACGGTCAGCGAATACTGTGTGTGCCTGAGAAGGATGCTGTGCTGGTCCGTCTGGGTCGGACCCCGGTCACTGAAGTCGGTTACATCTGGGATCGTTTTTACGAGATAGCTGACCGGCTGTGCTGACAGGGTACCTTCGTCTGCAGGCTGAAGTTCACCATTGTTCGTTGTAGCGGTTAGCAGAGATTGTTCATGACTGAGTTAATGATTAAACCGGATGACCTGAGTGATCAGCGGGTGCGGGATTTTATGGCTGATCACATCCTTCATATGCTGGAGATGTCGCCTCCGGAGAGTTCCCATGCCCTTGATGTGGATGGGCTGAA
>JAGRIO010000419.1 GCA_020443225.1 Pseudomonadales bacterium | reverse complement strand
AGTCCCTCGTTAATCGCACTGAAGCCATCCAGGTCAACGAAAGCAACCGCAAATTGCTCCCGACTACCACGCAGACGGCGTTTCAGCGAGCTTTCCAGACGATTCATAAACAGCGCCCGGTTGGGCAGCTGAGTAACATCGTCATAAAAAGCAGTACGTCTGATCTCTTCTTCATAACTGAGTTGCTGGGCAATTTCACGGAAAGTGATCACCATCCAGGTCGCATTGTCACGGGGAATGAGATTAACGTTGATTTCAACCGGGCATTTTCCTCCTCCCGGTTGCACTACGTACTGCCGGATCCTTTCGCCCTTCCGCAATAGCTGATTGGAACCAAGCTGGCTGACATCCAGTCTGGGTTCCGCAGCATCAAGGGGTTCAAGCTGCAGTACATCCAGCAGATTCAAATGACGGGCTTTCTGTTCGCACCACCCGGTCACATCCTCTGCTGCGGGATTCATCATCATAATCCTGCCATCGATGCCAGCCGCAATAACCGCATCACTGATATTGGCAAGAGTTGCATCCAGACGATTGCGGGTATCCTCCAGGTCCCTTTCCATCCGGTGTTTGTAGAGCGCAATTTCTATATTGATTTCCAGTTCCCGGTTATCAAAAGGTTTAAGTACATATCCGTAAGGATCTGACACCTTCGCCCGCTCCAGAGTATCTTCGTTAGAATAGGCGGTGCAGAAAATCACCGGCACATCATATTCACTACGAATTTTAAGCGCGGCCTCCACGCCATCCATATCATCGCGCAGATTGATATCCATCAGAATCAGGTCAGGTCTTAGCGCTAAAGCCTTCTCTACTGCTTCTGCCCCACGAGAGGCTGTATCGACGACGTGATAACCCATACGGGTCAGTCGCGACTTGATATCTCTGGCCACCAGGACTTCATCTTCAACGACAAGCAGAGTACTACTGGACATGCTTTTCCTTCCTCGGGAATGAAATCTCAAAGCGAGCACCTTCGTCGCTGTTAAAACGCAGCCGGCCGTCCAGCTGCTGGGTCAGAATTGAAACAATTTCCATACCCATTGATGCGGATGTTGACAACTCAAACCCCTCGGGCAGCCCGTTACCATCATCACCAATTTCCAGCACATAGCGACAACCTTCGTGATGGAATCTGATAAAGATCGTGCCGCTGCCTTGTCTGCCACGGAACGCATGTTTGAGTGAATTCGACACCAGCTCATTAATAATCAGACCGCAAGGTACAGCGGTTTCAATATCCAGTGCCACGTCCTGAACATCTACATCCAGGCCGATGCTGACGCCTGGTACCTGATAGAAACGACACAGGCTGTTGGCCAGCATATTGATGTAGTCTTCAAAGTCTATTTCAAGCAGATTATCGGATTGATACAGATTCTCGTGAATCAGCGACATGGACTTGATGCGCTGCTGGCTTTCTCCCAGCAGGCTGGCAAAGAGGTCATTGCCAACAGTTTCAGCCTGAATATTCAGCAAGCTGGAAATTACCTGCATGTTATTCTTGACCCGGTGATGCACTTCCTTCAGCAGCAGTTCTTTCTCCTGCAGGGAATTCGCCAGTTCACGCTGAACCGCCTTATTCTCTGCGATTTCCCGTTCCAGCGCCTTGGTTCTTTCAGCAACCAGGAACTCCAGATTACGACGGTGATTCTCCAGTTCCGATTCAGTTTTCTTCCGATCAGTAACATCACGGGTAATAGAAACATATGCTGTTTCATTTTCATTCTCGTCCCGCACCGCCGCGATGGTGACTTCCATCGTGATCGGCTCAAGCCCTTTACGGGAACGCACCTCACCATGCCAGCGCCCCTCGGTCTGCAATCCGGCCCTGGCCTGACTGGCATCAGTAGGGTCTGAGAACAACAGGCTCATGATGGACTTACCTTCTGCCTGGCCTGGGGTCAGTCCAAGTATCTGCTGGATGGCATTATTGGCGTACATCAGACTCTTGTTGGCATCAGCAATCAAAACACAATCGGTCGCTTCTTCCAGCGATTCAATGTACAACTGCAGGCGCTCACTATAGCGTTTTTCAGCCTCTCGGCGCAGACGCTGCTCGTTAGCTTTCTGAACCTGATACAGTGCGGCGACCACCACCAGCAGGTAACACAGATACGCCCACCAGGTCGCCCAGAGCGGTGGATTCACCACCACTGTTAACGACAGTTCTTCATCTCCCCAGACCCCGTCGTTATTAGAACCTACCAATTTGAAGGTATAAGTGCCCGCATCCAGGTTGGTATAAGTAACCTGCCGGGCACCATTTGATTCAATCCAGTTCCGGTCAAAACCTTCCAGCATGTAGCGGAACTGATTTTTTTCCGGCGCGGTAAAATCCATGGCTGCAAATGCAAAACCAATTACAAAGTCGTTGTAATCCAGTTCCACCTGCCGGGCCGTTGTGATCGACTCTGCCAGACTCTGCACCTCGTTAAACTTGGTGAAAGCAGTAATTCTGACGGGTGGCGCATAGTCATTACCGCGAATACGCGCAGGATCAAAGGCATTGAAACCATTGCTACCGCCGAACAGGAAGCTGCCGTCAGACAGTTTGAGGTAGGCACCGCTGTTGAAGTCATCACTTTGCAGGCCGTGAGATGAATCATATTTGGTGAACTGTTCATCGCGCATACCCAACACAGACATACCCTTTCCGCCGCTGATCCAGATTCTCCCCTGTTCATCTTCGAGCATGCCATAAACGGCATCACTCCCCAGACCATCGGCCTTGGTATAACGGGTAAAGGACTCCGTTTCTGCGTCAAACCGGTTCATCCCCCGGTCCCGGGTACCTATCCACATTTCTGTACTTGTACGAAGAATAGAGATCACGTTGTCACTGCTGAGACTGTGAACGTCATCCGGGTTGTGAACCAGACTGCGTGTATTGCCAGTTTCAGGGTCAAGAATGACAACCCCGCCACCGTCTGTAGCAATCCAT
>JAGRIO010000418.1 GCA_020443225.1 Pseudomonadales bacterium | reverse complement strand
CCAGCATCCGGCGGGTTTCCAGTTCCTGATTTTCAATCAACTGGTCATAGGAAACCGTCAGCACTGAATCCGGATACAGCATTTCCCAATGCTCCATCAGCCGCCTGTAGTCCACATAGAAGTGCGCCAGTGCTTCCAGGTTGAAGGAATAGTCCTGCCCTTTGGTGAAGTTCTGAAAATAAGTAGACAGACAGGTATCCAGCGGATGGCGGATACTGTGAATGACCTTAGCATTGGGAAACAGGGTCAGTATTAAACCAACGAACTGAAAATTCATCGGATGCTTGTCAACAATCCGCGCGGCCTGGCCATCAGGGTCGTGCGCCTGTAAGCGCTCAAGGTAGGCAGTCGCCAGAGCACTAAGCTGACTGGCCGTCAGCTGTCCTGCATTGTGTGGAAAGAGAATTTTCCCACCGGTCATGCTGACAGAAGTCGCAACCACCTGTTTAAGGTCATTCAACTCACCCGCACCATAAATCTGGCTGTGACTGGATAGAATTTGTTCAATCAGCGTGGAGCCTGAGCGAGGCATGCCGAGCACAAAGACCGGCACCTCTGACGTAAGCCCACGGCCCAAACGGTTGCGCACAAACGTAGGAGACCAGGTATAGATCGTCTCTTTTACCTGTTGCCGGAAGCGGGCATTGTCGAATTGACGGCCTGTCAGCTCATTGCCCAGCCGAAAATGTTCAAAAGCACGATTGTACTGAGCGGTTCGGTCATAGAAGATGCCCGCTGCGAAGTGCAGGTAGCTGGCGATTCGCTTGTCAGTCACTGACCTGAGCTGCGTTTCGACGCGGGTTATAAACGGATCGTCTGCGGTCCATTTTTCCATTTCCGCAAGTCCCTGATAAGCCTCGCCATAATCAGCTTTCAGCTCTATGGCCTTGCGGAAAGCGGCTCTGGCCTCATCGAGACGGCCGACGCGGCGATAAATGCCAGCGATGTTATGCCAGAAAGGGGCGGCATCAGGCTTAATCTCCATTGCCTGCTCAATCAGTCTGATCGCCTCATCGTTCTGGTCTTCTTCGCCCCTGATCAACCCCAGCAAGTGCAGTGCATCCGGGTGTTCGGGATAGTATTTAAGAATTTCCTGATATATCGCTTCGGCTTTCTCATAGTCGCTGGCCAGGTGAACTTTGACACCCTGTTGCAGCAACTGAGTCAGCTTCGCGGCATTCACTGATCAAACTCCGGCCCGGTTTCCCCGGGTGGCAGCACGGGAATCGTCAGGGTAACCACCTCGCTGCTAGCCATGCTCACATCCACCAGCACCTCCTCGCCACCACGCAACGGCTGAGAAATACCAATCAGCATAAAATGCTTGCCACCAGGCTGCAGCGTGACGCTCTCGCCTGGCTGCAGGGTGACCGGGTCAATACGACGCATACGCATCATATCGTCTTGCAGAAAGGTCTCGTGAATCTGGACAGTACGTGCTGCGAGGGAAGCCAAACCCACAATTTCCAGAGCTTCCGGGCCTGCATTTGTCAGGCGTCCATAGGCGACTCCGTTAGGGGCACCCGGCGGTGACGCTCTGGCCCACAAGCCCTCACCCAGCAAATCTGCGGCATTCGCGTGGCACTGCACAGCACTCAGCAACAGCAGTAAGATCACCCTGCACAGGTTCCCTGTTTCTGCTTTCACCAGGCTCGTTTGTTTTCTGCACGGCATAAATCAGTCCTCTCAGCTTGTCAGGTCCGACTTGCTGCCTGAATGAGGCAGCGGAAAGGCTGCCAGTATAACACCCTTCACACCGGCACGGTTCTGCCAGACAGGCTGAAACAGCCACGCCCACCGGCAGACTAACCATTGCAACTATGGAAACTTTGCCGGTCAAAAAAAGGTAAACTACGCGCCTCAAAGCACCAACCGGCATATCATGAGACAGGAACATACCGAACTGGAATTCTCCGGCAAATATGATGAGCAGCACTCGCATGCTTACTTCAATAAGCATCAGGCAGGGTTCTGGCGCAGACAGTCTCATGCCAGGGATGTTTCTCTCGCCAGAAAAGCGCTGAAACTGGCGGGTAATCCCGACTCCATTCTCGACTTACCCTGCGGTGCCGGGCGCTTCTGGCCGATGCTGACAACGACTGGCGCCAGCAGACTGCTGGCAGCGGATAACAGCCAGGCTATGTTAGACATCGCAACACGCTACCAGCCACCAGCTATCAGCGAGCGTTTCGAAACATTTCAGACTTCAGCGTTCGCTATCGAACTGCCCGATGCATCAGTAGACAACATCTTCTGCATGCGGCTCATCCATCACGTCGGTGAAGCAAATAACAGGATGACGCTGTTACGGGAATTTCACCGGGTTTGTCGTCAGTCCGTCTGCATTTCCTTATGGGTCGATGGTAACCTGCAGGCACACCGGCGCAGAAAGCTGGAAGCCTCTCGCAAACGCAAACAGTACCAGAACCGTTTCATCACCGACCGCAACATTATTGAGTCAGAATTTGCTGCCGCTGGCTTTCGGGTCACCGCTGCCCTGGATTTCCTGCCCCTGTTGTCTATCTGGCGCGTTTACGTGCTGGAAAAAGATCCGCAGAGTCTCCCGCAAGGGGCTGAACACGGGACCAGCCGTCATGAATGAACTCAATGTGCCCCATATCATGTCACTGGATCTCGACTGGGTAGAACCCATAAACGAGCGTCGTGGCGGTTGGAGTGGCGTTTCAGTCTTTGAGTGGGGCACTGCCCGTTACTATCTGAAACGACAGAAAAACCACACCTATCGTGACTGGCGGGCAGGATTTCGCAGGGTACCCACGCTGCGGCGTGAAGTCCGTAACATGCACAGGCTGGCCCGGATAGGCATCAGGAGCCCGGAAATCATCGCCTACGGTGAGCACGGGGGTGACAGCATTCTGATGACCCTGGCGCTGGATGACTACTATGACCTCGATACCTTCCTCGCAGAATCTCCGGATACTGACATTCGCCAGCAAGTGTTTGAAGCGCTCGGGGGTATCATCCTGCGCA
>JAGRIO010000040.1 GCA_020443225.1 Pseudomonadales bacterium | reverse complement strand
ATGACCTGTTTGCTCATATGGAGCACCGCCCAAGTTCCTTTTACGACAAGGTAGCTGTGGGGCGGATCATGACGCGGATCACCAACGATGTTCAGGCGCTGTTTGAACTGCTGATGGGGGTTGGCAGCCTGATCGGCGAATTCGTGCCCTTCTTCCTGGCGCTGGCGATCATGTTTGCCATTGACGTTCAGCTCACTCTGTATCTGCTACTGGCAATACCGGTCTTCACGGTCATCACCTATTTCTTTCGGATGGCAACGCGTAAGGTTTTCCGGCAGATCAGGAATACGGTCTCTCAGCTGAATCAGAATCTGCAGGAAAATCTCAGTGGTATGCAGGTGGTACAGCTCAGCAACCGTGAAATGCATAACCTCAGTACCTACAAAGCCATCAACAAGAAGAACCAGGACCAGGAGATTCATGCCATCTATCTGGAGACCGGCTATGGCGCCTTTATGGACAATATGATCAATATGGCACTGGGCGTGATCATCTGGTTCGGCGGCGGCGCAGCATTGCAGGATCACATTTCACTGGGTTCGGTCATTCTGTTCACTCAGTTCATCGATATGTTTATTCGCCCGATACGGGTGCTGGGTATGCAGTACAACGTCCTGTTCCGTGCCATGGCCTCAGCAGAGCGTATTTTCCAGGCGCTGGACTGGCACGAACAGATCCGTGAACCGAAGGTGGCAGAGCCCTTGCCTGATGGTCTGCGGGGCAAGGTAGAATTTCGCAACCTGAGCTTCGGTTATGAGCCGGGCCAGCCGGTACTGCAGGATGTCTCACTGGTGATCCGACCTGGCGAGAAACTGGCGGTGGTTGGACCTACAGGCTCAGGCAAAAGCACCCTGATTCGTTTGTTAGGCCGCTTCTACGATTTCCCTGACGGCACCATCTTCCTCGATGACCGTGATATCAATCACATCCATTCGTCGGAAGTCAGGCGCCATATCGGCGTCGTTCTGCAGGACTTCCACATATTTTCGGGTACTGTGCTGGATAATATCGTGCTGGGAAATCCACGCATCAGCCGGGAACAGGCTATTAACGCTGCGAAGCTGGTTAATGCACATGAGTTCATTGAAAAATTACCCGGCGGTTACGACGAGCCACTGGTGGAGAGAGGCCAGAATTTATCTCAGGGCCAGCGCCAGCTGTTGTCATTCGCCCGGGTCCTGGCGGCTAACCCCAGCATTCTGATTCTGGATGAGGCCACGGCCAGCATTGACACCGAAACAGAGCAGCTGATACAGGCAGCGCTGAAAGAGATCATGACAGACAGAACATCCATCCTGATTGCCCACCGGCTGCAAACCATTCAGGAAGCCGACCGCATTCTGGTACTCAAGGACGGTCGCGTCAAAGAATTGGGCACTCATGCAGAACTGATGGCGCTGAAGGGCGTGTACTACACCCTGAACCAGTTGCAGTTTCAGGATGTGTCACTGGGCGGACTGAAATAATCCGGTGTAAGGCGTCAGAATCACCTCAGGTCTACAGACCTGAAAGGGTATCAACATGCAAGCCACATTCACGCTTAACACCGCCAAAGCGGGTTTCTTCTTCCGTCATGCCCGCTGTCAGCGGCTGTGTTGAATGGGTATCACCCACCGAGACATAACCCTGATCCCACAATGGGTGATAGGGCAAGTCATGGGCTTTCAGGTACTGGTGCACGTCTTTATTCGACCAGTCGATAATCGGGTGCAGTTTCAACCGGCCGCGCACCGACTGTATGACCGGTAACTCCGAACGCGAACCGGATTGTTCACGGCGAATACCAGAGATCCAGGCACTGGCCTGATGTTCGGTCAGCGCCCGTTCCATCGGTTCAACTTTGTTCTCGTAGTTATACTGGTCCAGCGCTGCCTCATCCTGATTCCAGCGTTCGCCATAACGGGCTTCCTGCCAGGCAGCGCTCATAGGGCTGCGATATACCTTAAGGTTCAGATTCAGGCGGGCCGTGAGATCATCTATAAACTGATAGGTTTCCGGAAACAGATAACCCGTGTCAGTCAGTATAACGGGGATATCGGGCTGAATGCGGGTCACCATATGCAGGCATACCGCGGCCTGAATACCGAAACTGGAGGCCAGAACCACCTTGCCAGGCAGATTTTCAACACCCCACTTTACGCGCTGTTCCGCAGACATGGCTTCCAGCATTTGCTGAGTGCTGAGGGATAAAAGCACATCGGATGCTGTTACTGTTACTGCGTTGCCTGCTTCTCTGCCCACTGAAGCCACCTGTCGATTACCACAAACGCGGTCATCTTATAGGCTGCTACAGATGCCGGGAAATCACTTCGCGTCCTATGTTTATTCACTGCAGATATTACGCGCCTCAGTACATATGCTCAGGGTTGCATCAGAGTGGATATGAATAGTTCTTTTGGATAGCTCTTTTGGATAGTTCTTTTGAATAGTTCTTTTAGATAGTTTTTCTGGATAGTTCTCATGCACAGCGCTTAAGCCCAAAGCATCTGCAACGTGCCAGCCAACGTGCCCGGGATGTCAGAAGGTATAAATCAGCTCCAGCGAATCCTCATCACTCGACTGCGCCTGCAATGACAACCGGTCATTGAGCTGATAATCCAGCAACAGACCGCCAACCCGCG
Organism: Pseudomonadales bacterium; assembly: GCA_020443225.1. Taxonomy (GTDB): domain Bacteria; phylum Pseudomonadota; class Gammaproteobacteria; order Pseudomonadales; family Azotimanducaceae; genus UBA4582. The sequence continues at coordinate 15,589 of JAGRIO010000040.1, read as the reverse complement.
AGAAAACCCCATAGTGGTATTCAAGATAGACCCTGCGATTCAATCGCTTACCGGCAACCACCGTCGTAGTATCTACATCCCTGCCAGTCAGCGTGAGTTCATCCAACCCCAGTTTGTTCTGTATCTCTGCAGTAATTGGTACCGCTTTCTTCAGACCAAAGGATACGGCAGCATTGGCCAGCGCATTACCATCCTGCTGGGTTGAACCACTGAGTGATCTGCCGAGTACCAGGTAGCTCAGAGCATCCGCCTCACTCATAGCGGGTGATGAAACCAGCTGCGACTGAATGTCGTCTGCCGGGCCGCTCATTACCAGGCGAATGGTTACTGTGCCAGTGCTGCTGACAATGTCGCGCCGGGCGACCACATCCACAATAGGATTGGCCAGAGAACCCTTATAGATCAACCGTCCCCGTTCCAGACTGAATTCCACACCATAGCGGGAAAAACTACCATTCAGCAGGTTGAGTGTGCCTTCGACCTGCCTTGGGCGGGAAACCGACTGCCGGACCCTGAGGGTTCCCTGCACATCGGCATCCAGACCATACATCACCAGATGGACTTTCTCGCCAGCGGTCAGCTGCAGATCAAGCTCAGTCAACTGACCGTTGTCAGGGGCTGAATCCTGCACGACGACAACATCCGCAGAACGGGAGCGGGTTGGTGTCCGCAGAATCTTCTCATTCACCATGCTGTTACTGACAGAGAGGTTGCCCACTGCGCGTAACAGTCCTCCACTGAATTGCAACTTCATGTCAGGACTTGTGACCAGTCGTATTTCAGGCCGGTCTGCCAGCGTAACAGCCTGCCCCTGTATCGTCGCGCTGACCCGGCGCCCGGCCTGCAACAGGTGCTCCACCTGCCCACTCACCTTCAGCAGGCCGTCACCAGAGCTGGCAGAAGCGTTGAAGTCGAGCTGGTTCTGATCCTGCGCACTGAGGCCGATCTCCACTTCCTGAACATTCAGCCCCAGTAACGGCACTCTGAAACTGGCATTCGGACCCACGGTCAGCTGACCACTGAGGGCTGGCACTCCACCCTCCTGAACATAGCGCGCCCGGCCCTGTGCGCTACCCTGCCCATCAGTCACCAGCGGCAACAGCGGGGTCAGCAGGGATAAGTCGGTCACATCGATGCGACTATCGGCGCTGATATTCGCTGGCTCGCGAATATCATTAACGCTGATCGCGGACATCAGGCGGTAATCCTGACCAGCATTGGCACTGAGACTCGCAGACAGCGAGTATTCCGCCACTAGCCCATGCAGTTCCAGTGGAATGATTACCTGATCCTGTTCAGAGTCTGACCACTTGAGCAACGTATCCGGTACCTGGGCACTGAACTGTCCCTGCCAGCCGGGCTGTGCAGATGCCAGCTGCAGTTGTGCTTCCAGCATCCCATTAATCGACAGTTCGGTTGCCCACGGCAGGCCGGCGATATCGACGGGTATCTCGCTGACATCTGCCTGCACTGCATAGTCACCGCCTTGTAGCGTAAATGCGCTCAGGCACAGCAGATAGTATGTATCCCCCTGCCAACAGCTACGCTGGCCGAGCTTAATCACACCCGTCGCGTATGACAGAGTGAGATCAGGATTGCTGACGGTCTGGGGCAAACCGGTGAACTGACTGTCTGTCAGTTTCAGGACTCCTGTAAGCTGCTGGCTGTCGACAGGCAGGGTCAGCCCCGTTGCCTCATGGTTAATCTGGCCGACAAAACTCATACTGTCTCGCTGCCAGGCCAACTGACCTGTCTGCTGTTGCAGGTTACCCTGCAGGCTGAGTTGCAACTCACCCAGCAGACGCCCGTCTCGCTGAAGGTCCTGAAGATTTAACTGCAATATACCTGAACCCTGACTATCCTGAACCAGACTGGCCTGCAGATTCTTCAGCTGATAATTCAGCAACCGCAGGTTCCTGACAGCCAGCTCTGCAGTGCCTGCCGACTGCCTGAAGGGGAAATGCTGCTCCGCACTGAACTGAAGCTCGCCGCTGATGTCCGGTGACAACATGGCCAGATCCTGACCGTCGATACCAAGGCGCAGTAGTTGCTGGCCCCCATCGAACTCTGCCTGCAACCGGTTAACCCCAACCATGAGTTCAGCATGAGCCTGCCCGTTACTCAGGTTACTGCCGAGAAAGTCTGCCTTGCCAAAGACCTTATGTTCGTTCAGCTCGCCCTGCAGGCTGGCAACAATCAGGTTTAGTACGCCTGCCTCATAGCTGAACTGACCCTGCGCATCAACGCTGGCATCCACTGCCAGTGGCAAGGATTGTTTCAGTAAGTCTGGCGACAGATCACGAAAATTAAAATTCAGAGCCAGCTTCTGCTCAGCCAGCTGCCAGCTGCCATCAAACGTCCCTTCGCCGTTCATGGCACGGGCCGTGGCCTGCGTGATGGACAACTCATCACCCTGAAACTCGAGCTGCCAGGCAAGCTCCAGATCCAGAACCCAGGGCGATTGCAAGATTCCCGTCCCCTCGAATCTGATGTTGGAAAAGTCCGACTCAATGCGTGTGCTCACAGCCTGTGCTTGCAGCGGTTGTTGCAGCCAGGGCTCAAGATTGATAACGGCCGCTGATACGGTCGCTGACAACGGCACAGGAGAACGTGCAGGATTGTAATTTGCATCATAAGTCAGATTCAGCTCACCAGCAGTGACGACGCCGCGACCAGCAAGATCGTCTGGTGTGCCTTCGACCTGCCCTACCACCTGGAAGTTGGCATGATTCAACTGATAGGTACTTTCAAAAGCGAAGGGTGGCTTCAGACCCAGCTGCAGTTGCGCCGTGACGCGATAATCCTGGTAGTGTGCTGTCAGATCAGAGAGGCTGAGTTGAGTTCCTGCCAGCACACCTGCGGCTTCCACCGCCGTGATCTCATATCGCCCCGACGGCAGCTCTGTTAGCAGGCGGTCAACCTTCATATCACGGATACGGATTCTGAGTGGCAGACCCTCAAAACCGCTGCCCTTTTCAACAGCTGGTGAAACCGGATGGTAGTTAACGATAACTGTGGCCACTTGCAGACGGTCAACACTCAGCTCCATCATCATCAGACTGAATAGATTCAGTGCCAGCTCGCCTGCAGACAGATTGACCCTGGTCGATTCGGTGCTGACTTGCAGATTATCGAACTGTAATCCACCGCTGAAAGTACCCCTCACCCCTTCAATCAGGATGATATCCGCAGGCAGTTGCTGCAACACCCACCTGCTGCCAGCTTCGGTGGTGGTCAGCCAGCCAGTCACTGCCGTCAGCGCCAATGACAGTACGAGCAGACCATAGATCAGCAATCGCGCAATCACAGGTCCGGCCCCAGATTAATGTGCAGCCGGATGTTGTTGTCGCTGGTTGGCCTGGCCAGATCGACCCGCACCGGACCGATGGGAGAATACCAGCGTACCCCAAGCCCGATTGATGTCGTCAGGTTCCGGTCAAAGCTGCCAAGACTGGCGCTACCGCCATCGGTAAACAGCGCTATTCCCCACTGCTCGTTTAGCATGTGATCAATTTCAATGCTGGCTTCCAGCAAGCGATTACCGCCAATCACCTTCCCTGTGGCATCCCTGGGGCCAAGTGCTTCAAAATCAAAGCCCCGAACCTTGTCATCACCGCCGGTGAAATAGCGATTTCCCGGTGGCAGCTCATCAAAGTTATCACTCAGCACCAGCCCTGTTTTTCCACGCAGAATAATCCGGCTCCGGTCCCACAATGGCATGATCACTTTCGCGGCCACATTGAAGTTTACAAAATCCGTATCCGAGCCAATGCTGCCCGAGGTTCCTGAGGCTCCCAGCACCAGCCGGAATCCTCTTACTGGTCGTCTGACGGTCTTATAAGGGTTCCAGTCCAGGCTGATGCCGGGCACATAGTTACGGGAGGTCTGGCGCACGGATGCAACCGTAAAGTCATCATGAATTGCTTCGATGAAGCGGGTCATGATCCAGTGCTCGTGAACCGGCACTAACTGCCTGATACCGATGGTCGTACTGGTTTGCCTGCTGGTATCCGTATCAGTTTTCTTCACGCCGCCATAGAAGCTGGTCCAGCCAGTGGCGCTGATTTCATTAGGAATCCGGTAAAAGCCACCAATCTCCTGCTCATGTTCTGCGATGGCGAGGGACGCTTCCGTCCTGTGACCCTGTTGGTTCAGACGCCTGTTCTTATAGCTGAGAGATGCCCGTGCACCGGTATCGGTGGAATAGCCGATACCTGCGCGGGTCTGATCAGGGTCCACCGGCTCAAGATAGACATTAACAGGTACCTTTCCATCCACCCGATTGTCTACATCTGCATCGACACTGACATCAGTGAAATAGTCGCTAAGCATCAGCGCCTGATAAAGGCTTCCCAGCTGAGCTGCTTCGTAGGGATCACCAGGGCGGAATGTGAGATAGCGATCAAGAAACTGTTCACTGAGCTCGCCGCCCACGTAGTGAACCTCTCCAAACTGATAGCGGGTTCCGCCCTGCATGACCAGGTCAACATCAGCAGTCATAGCATCGCGGTCGATACGAATCTCATGGGTAGCAAATGTTGCATCAAAGTAGCCCTTTTCCAGGGCGATTGACTCGATGCGGGATTTAAAGGCTTCCCAGGCCTCATGGTCCAGTCGCTGACCTGCGGCTACCTGTCCCCTGTCCACCAGACTGAAGTCAAAGCCCGGAGGCAACCACTGCAGATTGGTTTCATCGATGATCACCGGTGGTCCGGGACTGATGGTGATGGTGGCTGTCCAGCATTCTGGCGTTTGCTCAAGTTCGGTGTCTATTTCAGGCTTGTAATAACCCCAGGATTCCAGCGCCTGAGTTGCTTCGGCCCTGATGCGCCGGAACTGATAGCGAAGCATCCACGGATTCAGCTCGCAGGGTTGCCCACTGAGGCTGAGAAACGAACTAACAGTTTCTGTCATCTCATCATTCAGCCCGCTGATACGAACCTCTGCCTCGCCAGCGACGGGCATCAGCAGCAACGCGGCTGGCAGCAGGAAAATGACAGGGTGAGAAGGCAAGATGTACCGGTCCTGATTACGAAGACCAGACGGACAGACCGTCAGATCGCATGTCTTATGCAGTGAATCCGAATTTTAACAGGGAAAAACGCCGACACAGTGAAGAAAATCGTGGAAAAAATTGGGGACAGTTAACTTATTAACCGTTAATTGGGGACAGTTAACTAATTTCCTGAAACTGATGTGTCCTGATCGAAACTGGTTCACTCAATCAGAAAATTAGACAGCTGACCAGGAAAGTCTGCCTGTCACCAGAATCAGGAAAAGTTTACCCTTACTCCGGTTCCAGGCAGTCGATAGGTTTTTGTTCAAACTTTCCGGTTGTCCGGGGCCTGACTTGTATAGCTGTTCCTTTCCGCCGTCTGATCAGACAGATACTCTACAAACTCCCATTCAAGGTCATTTCCATCGATAAAATAGGCGCGCCGTCGAAACGGATGTCCTTCAAGCGCTGAAGCGTCCGTAGGCTCATATCCCTGGAGCTTCAACCGCGCCAGCAAGTCATCCATTTCCTCTATGACAAACGCCAGATGATTCACGCCATTACCTTGATATCTGATGCGTTCAGCCACTTCCGGGGAATCTAGCTGTTCCAGCGCGATATAGTAATCGTCATTGCCAATATGCTCCCAGGTCCTGTGAGTACCTGTAGCACCCTCAGTCCTGCCCCCGCCTCTGACCCTGAAGTCACTGAAAACCAGTTGCAGAAATTCACGGGTTTTCGCGATGGATGAAACGGTGATATTCGCATGTTCGAGTTTCATGATTTTCTCCTTAATTCTCAGACAACGCCCTGGTCATGTATTTGATTCAGAAAACTGCCAACGACTCCCAAATTAAGTTAACTGTCCCCAATTAATGGTAAATAGGTTAACTGTCCCCAATTAATGATATTTTGGAAAGTAAATGGTTGCTTAATACGGTAATCCCGGCAGATCTTTATGTAAAGCAATTTGTTTACTTATTTAGATCAGGCGGTTTTAATGTCGGTGTTGCGCCGGGTCTCAGGTGAGACCTGATGTAGTTAGCCGTATAGCTGATGGTGTTAGCAGATGAGAGACAATGACAATCTGAAATCGCAGGACAAGATTCTGTACCAGATAAAACGTCGTGGACCGCAGAAGGCCAGAGATCTGGCGGCTTATCTCGCAATGACGACGATGGGAATCCGGCAGCATCTCGCTGCTCTCGAAGCAGAAGGGTTGGTGGAACCGACACCCGCTGAGTCGCAGGGTCGTGGCAGGCCGGTCAGTGAATGGCGGTTGACGGAAGCTGGTCACAAGCGTTTCCCCGATGCTCATGCCGAGGTAACCCGGGATCTGCTGATCTCGGTTCGGGATCTGTTCGGCGAAGACGCCATGGAAACCCTGATAGACAAACGGACCCGGGAAAGTCAGAACCTCTACACGCAGGCACTGAATAGCAGGAAAAGTCTCAGGGGTAAGGTCGACAGGCTCGCCGAGCTGCGAAGCATGGAAGGCTATATGGCTGAAGTTGAGGAAGCAGCAGACGGATCTTTGCTGCTTATAGAAAATCATTGCCCCATTTGCATCGCGGCAGAAACCTGCCAGGGATTTTGCCGATCAGAACTGGAAGTCTTCCGTGCGCTCTTGGCGGGGGCCGGAGCAACCGTAGAACGGGAAGACTACTTGCTGACGGGTGCACGCCGCTGCAGTTACCGGATCAGCCGAAAGTCCGGCAGGCATGCCGCTGACCCGAAAGGAAAGGCAGCAACTCAGTAACCCTTACTGAAATCCACCGGGTACTTCAACGCTTCGCCGGCCTGGAAACGCCGGTAATTCTCTGCAAACAGGCTCACAATGTCGTGTGGAAATGTCACCGCAGCATTATGAGGCGTGATCAGCACATTTCCGAGGCGCCACAGCGGATGTTCTGGTGGCAGCGGCTCGGTGCTGAAAACATCCAGTACCGCGCCCCGAATGACTCCGCTTTGTAAAGCATGGACCAGAGCGGTCTCATCGACAGTGGATCCGCGACCAACATTGATCAGCAATCCTTTCGGACCCAGCGCATTCAGTACTGCCGCACTGATTTTGCCCTGGGTTGCAGGCGTTGCTGGCAACACAGAAACAAGAAAGTCACACTGTTCCGCGAAACTGATGATGTCATCCGGTCCGAACACCTGATCTACGCCATCCACGGGGGTGGCAGAGTAGCTGAGCCCGACCACCCGCATGCCGAAATGCCTCGCAGTCTCTGCAACTTCACGTCCAATGGAACCCAAACCACAGACGCCAAGGGTCAGCGTCGTCAGGTCCCGATAAGTTTGTGGTTCCCAGGTCTGCTTATACTGCAATTCAAGCTGCGCCAGCAGGTTGCGCTCAATGGCAAGAAGATAGGTAAAAACATACTGACTGATCTGTCCGCCGAAAATGTCTTTCACACCTGTCAGTACATAGTCGGTACGACTTGCGGGCTGGCAAAATGGCTCCACACCAGCATAACCAGACTGAATCCACTGCAACTTCCGGGCCTCAGGCAAGAGTGGTGCAATCAAGGCCGGCGTTCCGAGAGCTATATCGACATCACCGATGATTGATTCGCCTTGTCTGCCATCGGTCGCACACAGGATATCCAGATCTGGCAATCCACGGGCCTGTAACAGGCTGGCTATCTCTGCACCATTCTCGGCGAGTATCATAAGTTTGTTCAAAAAATCATCCTGTCATGGCTATCATCTGCTCCAACAGGATGACGGAGCTGACTCACATTGGCAATGCAGACATCATTCTGGCGATCAGTGGGTCACAATCACATCGCCTGACCGGGTTTCCAGCATAACCTCTCCGCTACCATCGCCCAGCGTCATGCGTAACGTTTCATCACGCACATAACGCGACTTGGTGGCCTCGTGCTCAGACAACCGGTTGCGCACGGACCCGGAACGGGTCTGCAGGTCAAAGCGGGCATTAACCTCGCCTTTAAACTTGGCGCGCAGTGAACCACTGACAGAATCAAATTCCAGCAGGCCGTTCTCCTTCATCCTGCCATTGACCTCGACGTCTCCGGAAACCGTGCTGCCACGCAATTCACTGTAAACGACATCAACAAGATCAATGTCGCCGGAAACCGATTCAGTCACCAATTCACCGTCGTAGTTACGAATGCGTACCTCACCGGAAACCGACTTGAAGCTACCCTCACCCCTGACATCCTCGGCCACAACTTCACCACTGACACTCTTGAGGCGAATCTTGCCATCTGCATTACGCAACTGAATTTCGCCACTGACACTGGTGACGTTGACACGGTTATGGACATCTACCAGGGTCACGTCACCGCTGACACCACCCAGTTCTATACCCCCGGAAATATTGCTGACATCAACTTCAGTTGATACGGTAGTAACACTGATGTGGCTGTTTTCCGGCACCCTGATTCGCAGATCCGAACCCTCATTGCAGCACCAGTCATTGGTATTATTAGGCAACCGCACAGCGATAACAGCCCCATTACCATCAGTGTCGAAAACAAATTCACGGGTCTGTTCATCAAGCCTGCCCTCGACACTGATTTCGTCCCTGCCCCATCCTTCAATATCGAGATTACCCCTGACCACACTGATTTCCACGAAACCATCACTCTTTGCCACCCGCGTTTCATCGACCCGCCGCTGTTCCGCGTCGGCCGCGGGATGCACCAAGGTCGCCAATAGCGCGACCGCCAGTGTGAATATCAGTTTTTTCTGCAACATATGTCGTGCCTCACATGGACCGGCTTGGCGCCAGGTAGTCCTGTTTCAGTAATTCAAGTTCCTGCTCGTGAATGCTCATCAGCATTTCCACGAGTTGCGGGTCGCCCGGATTCTCACGAATCTGCGCTTCTATCTGTTGTCGCGCCTGCGCCAGAATATCGATGTTCTGATACAGCACATCAAGGGTCTCTGGTGCCAGGTCGCTGTTTACCTGAGTAAACTTTGCCACCATCGGATTCCTTACCTTCAGGTAATCCACCCGCGCTTCATTCAGGTAATCACTAGTCGTCACCAGCCGCTGCTCGCTGCGGTTGAATTCGATAACCGACAGCGTCAACGCGCTGGCCGCCATCATCAGACTGGCTGCAATACCCAGCGGCATCCATGAACTCAGCCAGTCAGACTTTTTTCGTTGTGGGTGATCTGCGATACGGCGCTCAATACCCGGCCACAGATCACGGGTTGGTTCCAGTTCACGGGGTAAGTCACGAAGCTGCCTGGCCAGAAACAGATCCAGCGGCTCGCTATCATTACCCTGGTTATTTGATGTCTTATCGTTCACCCGTCTATCCTTCAAGGTAGCTTTTCAGCAACTGCCTGGCGCGGTGCAACTGCGCCTTGCTGCTTCCCTGGGCAATGCCCAGCATCTCTGCAATTTCATCATGGGTATAGCCTTCCAGGCTGTAGAGCACGAAGACCGTCCGGGCCCCGTCCGGTAGCTTGCCGATAGCAGCTTCCAGACCCAATTGCTCTGCCGTGCCATCCGCCTGACCATCTTCCACCAGCTCATCGACATCCAGGCTGTTGATAAAATGCTTATTCTTGCGCAGATAACTCAGCACGGCGTTCGTTGCTACCCGGTACAGCCAACTGCCAAAAGCACTGTCGCCGCGAAAGCCCGACAATTTGCGCCAGGCCAGCACAAACGCTTCCTGCGTCAGGTCTTCAGCCATATCACGATCGCCGCACAGTCGCACACAGAGCGCGAACACACGCCCCCCATGTATACGGTACAACTGCTCCCAGGCACTGAAGTCGTTCTGTCTCGCTCTGTCGACGAGTTCCAGATCATCCACAGGTCCGGGCTGACGAACCAGCTCTGACACGTTCAGACTCATGATGATTTGTTACTAGGATGAGAGTTTACCGAAAAAGGTTTAAATCACCTGCTATACCCCACAGAAAAGCAGGTTTATGATGAACCCATGACCCGAAAACTGATTTTCTGTACCAATCTGCGCCGCATGGGTGACAAACCCTCATGCGCAGCCCGGGGCAGCAAGTCACTGGTGGCCCACGCCACCCGGCGCGTGGCCACAGAGCAGATTGATGTAGAAATCGATGAGAGTGTCTGTCTGGGCCGTTGTGAAGCCGGCCCTACGGTCAAGGAAATCCCCGGCGGTTTCACCCAGTATGCAACCCTTGAACTGGTCGACCAGTTGCTGAACAACCTCGCCGGAAAGGTCGGAAATTGAGCATCGAACAATATCGCGAAAAGTTACGGTCGCTTTCCGACCGCCTGATCTCTCTGCAGCGTCCCATCAGAATTCTTGACAGCGTCAAATGGCCTCAGGATATCGAGAACCGTTTCCTCGACGACTTTCATCGTCATCACGGAACTGTCTTGCCTGAGGTGACTCCTCAGCATTATGAGAACAACAAACTGCAGTTCGACAGCCAGCAACTACAGGCTGATCTGAGCCAGCTTCAACGCGACATTCAGCGCCAGTTAGGGAAGCGTGACGAATTGGGTAATATTCTGCATGCTTCCGCCCAGCAATATCAGGTCGTCGCTGAGATGCTGGAGAACCGGGGTCAGCCGACCTTCGCTACCTGTAGTAAACAACTTTATGGCTCTGCCTACGATCATCTGCGCGGCGACCGCCGTAGCCTGACAGAACTGGGCAAGCAGCTGTGTCAGATATTCTCATTGCCCGCGGCAAAACGCCTGGGACATGATTACCCGGCGGTGCATTCCGCTACCGACGCCATCGACCGGCTGAACACCGCGCTGACCGGGTACTTTGGCGCAGGGGTAGTCCGGGTGATTCAGAGTGATGGCATCGTTTCGGACGCAGCAGCAGGTAGTGACTATATTAAGCTCAACACCCGCCGGCGCTTCTCTGATCTGGATCTCCGGGTTTACGAGGTACATGAAGGCTGGGTTCATGTGGGCACCAGCCTCAATGGGCAGGCCCAACCCTGGGCCACCTGGCTGGCCATTGGTTCCCCCCGCATCACCGCTAATCAGGAAGGTCTTGCAGTGCTGATGGAAATACTGAGTTTTGCTTCTTTTCCTGACCGGGCCCGTAAGATAAGCGACAGAGTACAGGCAGTCGCCATGGCGGAGGACGGTGCAAACTTTTTCGAGATATTCACCCATTTTCTGGGCAGTGGACTCAGCGAAGAAGCCGCCTGGCAGATCACCCAACGGGTCTTCAGAGGCGGCGATCCCGCCGGCGGTAGCTATTTCACCAAAGATATCAGCTATGTTCGTGGCTTTATCGAGAATGTGAACTTTATAAAAAGCGCCATACTCTCAGATGTACCTCAGCTGATTCCACTGATGTTTGCCGGCAAGGTTACGCTGGATGATATTCCTGTGTTGTACCAGCATGTTGAGGAAGGCACTGTTCTGCCACCCCGCTTTCTGCCACCAATGTTTGCAGACATTAACGGCCTTTACGTCTGGTTCGGCTTCTCCAGCAGCCTGTCGCAAATTGACCTGGGCAGGGTGAAGCGCCACTTTGAAAAAGCCTTTACCCCGCTGAAAACCCGCGTCTCAGTGCCTTCAGCCTAAGGCTTATGGCTGAAGCCCGGAACCACGATCAATATCGCGTCAAACCTGCGCGGTTGCCATAGCCAAGATAAGCGATACGACGGAAGCCAAGATCCATATCGCTGGCAGTGATGCCGACCGTTTGCTGGTCCAGCACTTCAAAATCTGCCATGGCCTTCAGGTTGGCTGCCAGCGCCTCACCAATGCCGTTTTTCATGGTGACTTCAATCTGATATGGCGCTGCCTCAGCGGTATAGGGTAAACACGCGCCCGCTCTGGCCTTACTCACGGCAGCGGCACTACCCTGTTCAATCATGACTCTGGCACGCGCAGGAGGAATACAGCGGGCCGCCACATTAGATAGCGCCGTTTTCACAATGACGGCGCCTGCCCAGGGACAGATGGCCTGAACCTGCTCTGCCACCACCTGATCACCGGTGACCAGACCGATGGGTACGCCAAACTCACCGGCACGAATAGCGAACAGATCAGGCTCTCCTACTTCGCGGCCATTGAGCCGGACACTGCGAAACTCACCATAGGATACTGTATGCGCCATAATGCCCGGCCTGCTGCCAGCGCGGCCGTGATGCCCAACCAACAGCACCACATCAATACTTTCATCGAGACCAGCCATGGTGGTGGAACCCGGTCGCCCGGCACCACGAATAACTTCGCAGCGGGGATCAATTTCATCCATCAGTAAGTTACACAGATCTTCGATACCATGGTTTTCCTCAACAATCACTTCAGTCGCGCCTGCTGAAAAAGCTCCTTCAATGGCCGCATTGGTATCAAGGGTCATCAGTTTTCTGGCTAACGGATAATCTATACCGCGGGTAACCACATCGTTCCATCTGACCAGCCCAGAAATACCTTCCATATCAACACTGATAAATACTTTCATTGCTCCCCCTGTTATTGGACTGGCATTTAACCGCTGAATACAAGCCGGTTACTGCCGTTCACTGGAATTCTGCCCTGCAGATGCCGCTTCATCACCCCAGGCAGACTGCAACACCAGCAGTCTCTGATTTTGTTTGTCGTCATCAATACGAATTATCAGGTCCGAACGGCCATCACCATCAAGATCAGCCAGTTGCACCAGATCCGGTCTCGCTGGCATAGGTATCTCAAGGGTTTCCCGCTCCCGGGAGAACAGCCGTTCAGCTCCTTCGCCAGTATATACATGCAATGCTTCCCGGCCTTCCTGTACCAGCAGGTCAAGAAGACCATCGCCGCTAACGTCCGTCATCAGTACCGATGGGAAGAAGACTTCGCCGGTAGACATTGAAAAAGTTGCTACCACGTCCCGCTCTGAATCCGGTTTTGAGCCATAACTGCCATCTCTCATCTGGTGGAACCCAAGTTGAATGCGCACAGAGCCAGTCAGCAGCGCCCGGACTATCTTGCCCAGGCCGATTTCGACGGATGAAATGATGATATCGGTCTGCCCGTCATTATTCAGGTCTTTTTCATCCAGCTGAAACTGAATACCATCAGACTCAATACTGGACACGGGCTCCGTCCCAAAAGACACCAGTTGTTTCCCGGCTTTTCCCTGGTAGATTTCGTAGGTACTCTTTTTGTTGAATACCCCTTCACTCCTGACCTTTAATGTTACCAACTCCGGAATCTGATCACCGTCCAGATCCTTCAGCTGAAACAGCGCCTTACGAACACTGTCAGACTGATCTTCTCCGCCCATACGCATTGACATGCCCTCATAGCCTTCATACTCGAACGCCACTTCCGGCCTGAAACTGATTGCGGTTGTCGCAAAGGATTGTCCTGTACCTGGATATACCAGAAATGCATCCTGATACCAGAAAGTCAGATCGTTAACCCCGTCGAGCGTCATATCCGTGACGTAAGGTGTACGCGCCTCGTACCATGGGTGACTATTGTAGGTAACATCCATTGCAGGAGGGGCAAACAGACTGACTGGCTCAGGAAAACCACCATCAGATTGCTGAACAGAAACCTGATAGCCCCGGAAGTCGGGCATCAGAAAGTCATCGAACCCATCACCATTAATATCCTGCATGATGTCCATGACTGGCAGCTCTTTTTCCACCACATTGTTATAAAGAGAGCGGAATCTGAGCAATGGCCGGGTGTTACCGGTGGTTGTATCGATGACATAAGCCAGATCGCTGCTGAATCCTATCAGCGCATCACCACTCGCAAGTCTGGCGGTATCTACCAGAATCAGATCCTGTGGCACCTCACTGAACTCAGTGCTGGCCGCCACATACCGACCTTCCCTCATGACAAAGCGCTGTACGGAGCGGCGGCGGTCTTCAGCAACACTGAAGACGATGATCTCGGCCGTCCCAGTGCCGGAAAAGTCACCATGGAGAACGGTCTGGCTTTGCGCAGCCCCGGTCGATAACTCAGACAGGTTAAACGCCCCCAGCACCGGACTCAGCCAGCAGCTGAGTATCAATCCCGGCAACAACCTAACTATGGAACTGATACCCATGGTAACTGGCAATGGCGAGTCCTGCGGCAACGCTTGTAAAGGGATCATGCTCGGTAACCTTGCCGGGAAATTTTTGCTCCAGCATTCGCCTGACTGCGGCGATCTGGGATGAACCACCGGTACGAATCACAATATCTATGTCAGACAATTGACAGCCAGCGGAGTTCAGCAGTTCCTCAATAACGGCATCAATTTCCTCCAGCGCGTCAGCCATGATTCCTTCAAAGTGATCACGGGTAAAGGGAATCGAAATATCCAGCTCAGGGATATCGATAACAGTTTCTTCAACCTCTGACAATCTTGCCTTGGCGTTCTTAATTGCCTGAAACACCAGATAGCTGTAGTTGTGTGTGATCAGATCCTGCAGGCGCTGGAATTTCTCTGCGCCCTCATCGCCCTGGGCAATACGCTCTGCCAGCTTGGATTTGTAGTAATTCTGGTTCAGGGTATAAGTCACCGCCCAGTTCAGTAGTCTGTCAGCGTATTCGTTAAAGGGGAACTCACTTTCAATTCGCTGGCCATCACGAATACGGACGAAGTTTTCGCCCTTACCAAGCAGCGGGAACAACAGCTCACGAAAGATCAGCTGGTCGATATGATCTCCCCCCAGCGACCGCCCGGCAGTTGACAGGACCCTGAAGTCGATACCCTCATATTCGATGATACAAAGGTCCAGGGTACCGCCCCCGAAATCAACGGTCAGAACTCTGCCACGGTCTGGTGAATCTTCGTCGTGCAAATAGCTCAGCGTGGCGGCGATAGGCTCGGGATAGAAACTGATTTCACGATAGCCCGCATAAGTCGTGGCTTCCCGCAAGCGATCAAAACCCAGATCATTACGGAAATCACCGTGCCCTTCGAATTTGACCGGATGCCCGAAGTGCACGTCACCGAGTTTTTCAGGAATATGTGTTTCAATGGTCCTGCGGATTCTGAGCAATACCGGTGTGATCAGCGCCACCAGACGGAAGGGCTTGTCGAACACCATCAGACGCTTCACGTCAGGGTTACCTAACAGCCGTTTTACGCCCCGGAACAGACGACCAGGCATTCCCCTGTCCACATTCGCCTGGCCATAGACGTTCAGCGTTGCCACCTCAGGAGGCGCATCGATTTCGTCCGGGTCTCCTTCATCTACCAGCAGGTTTCCCTTGCCAATAACCTCAGGTGTCAGCTCCACCACCCGGTCGCGGTTCTCTTCAATATACTGGCGAACAGCAGCTTCGCCGGTTTTGGTTTCGAACTCTGTGTTCAGGTGCGTGGCCGTCGGCATGATGTCTGCCTCATCTTCCAGCCTGACGAGCCGCACCTGTTTTCCGTCGTACCACGCTGCGGCAGAATTAGAAGTACCGAAATCTATACCTACACCAATCATAACTTACTGATTTAAAAAGAATTGATTAAAAATGACTTGAAAAAATAGTTGGCCATTAACGCATATTTGTACGCGTAATCCAAACAGGCAGATGGGTTTTTCTACGAGTCTTAACAGATTCTGCACACCATTCGTCATCAGAACCGAAGTTCCATCCGATCACCGCGAGTGAATAGTCCGGAACAGTAGTTCAGGCCAGAAGTTTGCAACTCATCTCCTGGC
>JAGRIO010000417.1 GCA_020443225.1 Pseudomonadales bacterium | reverse complement strand
TTTGAAGCACTGGTTTTTGGTGCCTGCTGGCCCTTCATGCATACCAGCCGTTATATGCGCGACACCCGGGAGAAAGATGAAAAGTGTAATGATGATTATCAGGCCAGCCGCTTCGAACGCCTGGCAGCGAGTGAGCCGGCAATCGTCGTACTGGGTGGCAGGCTGCCTCTGTATCTGACGTCCCAACGTTTTGATAATGGCGAAGGTGGTTCGGAACGCATCAGCTGGCGGCGCTATTTCAGCCCCTGGGATGAGCGTAAAACACTGAGCGACACGGCCAACGAAGCCATTCAGTTTATTCTCGGTCAGGGCCATCACCTGATACTGATCTATCCGATTCCGGAAGTAGGCTGGGACGTACCACAAATCCTGGCTCAGCGCTTACCGCGTGATGGCACCTCTGATGAATCGGTGTTGCGAGAGCAGCCATTGACGACCAGCTTTGAGCGTTACCTCACCCGCAACGCTGACAGCTTCCGGTTGCTGGACAGAACCCGGCACGAAAACTTGTGGCGGGTCTATCCTCACCGGCTGTTTTGCGACAATCAATTGCCGGGACGCTGTGTTACCCATGACCTGAATCATCTTTACTACCGTGATGATGATCATCTGAGCTATCGCGGCGCCGAGATGGTGAATTCGCTGGTCTTTGATCAGATTGCAGAAATCGAGCACCGGTTAGCTAACCCTGAACAGGCTGCCGGTCCCCCAGCAGTACCTTAGCGATATCCGTTGCCCAGTCATTAAGAATTTCCTCAACGCCCGTTTTGAAGCCAGTCCGCTGTGCTTCGGCAAATTTCCGGGCAGCAGTACTGCCTGCGAAATCTTCAAGGGCCTCAATATCTTCAACATCCAGGTTTTTCATCGCGTACAACGTGGTAACGAGTACCATCTGACGGGTATTTCTGCGCAGCTCCGGCTCATTCAGCAGAAAGTAGAGCTGAAAGCTTTCCATATCGACAGGCCGGTCCGGAAACATGGCCCGTCGGGTTGCTGAAAATATTGCCCGCCCGGCCAGTTCCTGCACATCCATGGCGAGTTCTGTGCTTTGCTGTAAGGTATCCAGCCGTTCAGCCAGCGCCAGTCTGGATTTGTCAGCGAGCAGGTTGCTGGCATCACGGAGTACCTGCTGCATAATTTCCGGAGAATTCACGTCCTGACCGTTCAGCATCACCCGGCGTCCGGTTTCTGACTGGTACCAGGCAGCAAGTTGCCGCACCTCAGCCGGAGAGAGCTGCCTGGCAACCTGATCCCGGACAGAAGTCAGTACCTTTCCGGCACTCAGTGACTGGTCTGCGGCATCCAGAATCGCCATCATCTGCCCTTGCGACAGTGTTTCAGATTGCTGAACGCTCTGCTGAAAGCCAGCCTTAACCATGGCCGGGAAAGCTGCAATCTGAGCGACGGTACCCGAAGTCATCAGCAACTGATTAACCTCAAACAACTCACCTTCCGTCAGACTCGCTGCCAGCGCAGCTTCCTGCCCGGCCAGCCATTGCGGGTCAGTTTCAGCACGAAGCGGAACCCACACCAGCGCCAGCCCCCAGATCAGCATTGCCACGTGTATTGCTGCTGGCCAAACCTGCCGCCTGGTAACACTACCCGCACCCTGCCGGTGCCAGAAATCAGAAAACATCCTTGTTCCCATAGCCTTAGCCGTGTCACATCCTGTGAAGCCTCAAGGTAAGGGAAGATGTGGTCTGCCACAATGACCTGCAGCGGTGCCGGTCCACCACTATAGTCAGCGCCTGATAAAATGCCAGAAATACTGCAGCAGAATCAGCAGCTTAGATAGCGATCTGAAAAATGTGAGACATAACGTATAGCTATCAGGGCAAAAAGCGCACGACAGATATATCCGGTCACCCGCAACAAATCAGCAAATTACCTTACTCTGACGACCGCACCGCGACTTCAGACCCGGTTATTTGGCTGGCACAATTCCCGGACTGATCAGACTGATGGCTCCACGTACTTCACCGGCCTGATAACCACGGGCGGTATCTTCCGGATAAAGATCACTGAGACGACGGGCTACACTTTCCGGCAGTTGCTGTCCATGGCAAGTCAGGCACAAAGGCTCGACACCCTGCGCTTTAAGAAACCTCAGCTTGCCGGAAACCACCTCTGTGTGACTGATAGTCGCGGCAGGCTCGCCCGCCTCGTGGCGCTGATCAAACGACTGCAGCACTTCTTTTTCAAAGGAGTCTGGCCTGGCATTTGGGTTACGGTGCCGAAGACTGACACGCTTAACAGACCAACCAGTTTCAGCGGACAACTGCTGCGCGATAGAAGGGGCCTCTGTTGAACAAACCTCAATGGCATAAGCAGGTCCACCCTTCACCATGGCTGCCTGCAATCTGGGCTTTAGCCGGGAAGCAAAGGCCGAGGCTATTTTTCCGGCCTCATTTGCCAGCACATCAGGATCTGCAGGCGCCGTTCCGGCATATTCCTCAGCAGTCAGACAACTGGACAGACAGACAAAAAACAACAGGACTACAAGGCTGTGTAACTTACCCATAACTACCGCTCATTCATGGAGACCCATAGCATAGGGCATGTGGTGGTTAAGCGTAATAGCAGGTCAGCAATTTAACCGGACATTTACGCTAAGTTTCCTGCAAAGCCTGTAACCGACCAGCATTCTCAGAGCTGTTCTCTCAGAGCAGCAAGACAGGCCTCGGTTCTCACCAGCATGGTTGATTCTTCCGCCATCAATCTGGCGATCCTGGCTACATCCTGATTTCCGGCCTGCTGCATCGCGGCGTTAAGAGACCAGCAGCAACAGAGTACACAGTCAATATAGGTGGCAATAGCCAGATCCCGCAATCCGCAGCCGGTCACATCAGCCAGGGAGGCAATCCGCCGGTTGATCACCTCTGACACTCGGTACACGGGCACCTCTGACAGGGTGGCACTGGTGGTCATTCCGGGCGCGGGCATAAATTCATCTTCCAGAAAATTGTGCAGGAAGCGCCCATGATTCATCAGTAGCGG
>JAGRIO010000416.1 GCA_020443225.1 Pseudomonadales bacterium | reverse complement strand
ATGAACCTACCAGCAGAAAAACCAGTCCCTTGTCGGGCACCAGCGTTATCCAGCTGAAAATGCCCACCACGAGCAGGGCACCGATGGTATAAGGCACCAGCACTGACCAGCGAATATGGTGACGGTACAACCAGATCCGCGAGCCATTGGAGATTGCCTGAGCAACGCCGTGAAGTACCATGGCCGCCGGAACCGACAGGAAAAAACCAAAGACGCCCATCAGAATCATACCGCCAGCCATGCTGAGGACGCCGGAAATCAGGCTGGTCACCAATGTTGCAAGTATCAGCAGCAGATAAATCATGATCAGAAACTCACCTGACTCTTATGATGCCTGATAGTCGCAAAGACTCATTGATGATTAAAGAGAATAGAAAGAATAGAATGTATCCCTGTTCGGCAAGGATACTCCGCCATGATTGAAAACCTGGAAACACTGCTGGCACTCTCCCGTACCGGTACCATGCTTGAAGCAGCAACAGATCTGCGTATCTCCCAGTCTGCAGTATCAAAGCGAATCGCTGCGCTGGAGAAGTACTATGACCGTAAACTGATTCAGAAAAAGGGCCGGCGTGTTGAGCTGACCCAGCATGGCCAGAAGCTGGTCGACAAGATATCGCCGGTGCTCTCTGAGTTGCGTGATATGTTCCTGGAAGACGTTTCACTCGGGCGTGGAGAACTGACGATCGGCGTCAGTGACGCCATCCTGTCATCCTGGGGCCCGGCAGTCTTCATAGATGTGAAAAGCGAGATGCCAGAGGTCAGCTTTGCGTTTCATACCTATCGCACGCCAGTCGTGCTCGACCGGGTTCGCTCGGGAGAGTTTATGGTTGGCGTCTGCACCGGCTCAGATACTCTGGATACCGACCTGCAATCGGAAGTGCTAATGTATGAAGATATGGTGATCATCCCATCGGGGCTGGGTGACCTGAAGTGGCCGGCGAAAAGTGAATTGCCGGTTATCAGCATAGAAGACTATTCAGGTGCCTGGCGTTCATTCCGGGATGAAGTTAAGCGTCTGAATATTCACCGCGAAGTAGCGCTGGAATCATTCTTCAGTGTAGGACAGATGGCGATCGCCGGCTTTGGCCACGGGATGGTGCCCATTGGCGTCGCACGTACCCTGAACGTACCAGAAAGCAAACTTATTAACCTGGGCAGGGAAGGCCTAAACAGGCCGGTTCGTTTTGTGGCGCGTAAATCTACCTATTCAATTCCGATTGTGGCGAACTTCTATCGTGAACTGGCGGCCCGTCTTAACAACGGGCCGTTTCTAAAGTGAATTACCATCATTATCGTCCAGCGGTGTCAGAGACAATTCACCCAGGGAACTACCGAGCGCCGGTTCTGCCGGTGCCTTAGGTTTCTCTGCCGGTGCGGGAGCCGCCTTTTTCTGCACCAGGCCCGTGGCGGGTTTGTCATCATCACTGCCTTTCTTGCTGTCGAGGGTGATCTTCAGCCGCAGGTTGTTCTTGGAATCGGCGTTCTTGAGGGCTTCTTCCAGCGATATCTTGCCTTGTTTATAGAGCTTGAACAGTGCCATGTCGAAAGTCTGCATACCCTGTTCCGCTGACTTTTCCATCAGCTCTTTCAGCGAGGCAACATCGCCCTTTGCGATCAGGTCCGCTGCCCGCGGTGTGCCCAACAGAATTTCGATCGCTGCGGCACGTTTGCCGTCAATAGTCGGGATCAGGCGCTGCGAGATAATGCCGCGCATGTTAAGTGACAGGTCCTGCAGCAATTGTTTGTGACGTTCTTCCGGGAAGAAGTTAATAATCCGGTCCATCGCCTGATTAGCATTGTTAGCATGCAGCGTTGACAGGCACAGGTGCCCTGTCTCTGCAAAGGCCAGCGCATGTTCCATAGTTTCCTGGTGGCGGATTTCGCCGATCAGGATGACATCTGGCGCCTGGCGCAGTGTATTGGCGAGTGCTTCTTCAAAACTTTCGGTATCGCTACCTACTTCCCGCTGATTCACGATGCAGTTCTTATGGGGGTGAGTGAATTCAACCGGGTCTTCGATCGTGATGATATGTCCTTTGGAATTCTGATTCCGGTAATCAATCAGCGCAGCCATAGAAGTGGACTTACCTGACCCGGTACCGCCTACAAACAGAATCAGACCCAGCTTTGACATGATCAGCTTGGGTAGCACTGGTGGCAGCCCCAGATCCTTATAGTTAGGCAGGGTATCGCCGAGTCGGCGAATCACCATGGCCACTTCGTTACGCTGCTTAAAAATGTTAACCCGGTAGCGGCCAAGTCCGGGACGGGATATGGCGAGGTTCATTTCCGGGTTGCTGGCAAACTGAGCCCGCTGCTCCTCTGTCATGACTGAGTCGGCGATCTTCGCGATCTCACCCGGCTTCATGGGCTGATCGCTCAGCTTGTTAAGGGTGCCGTAGAACTTGGCACTGGGCGGTGCGCCGGTGCTGTAGTAGAGGTCAGAACCTTCTTTTTCTACCAATATCCGTAAACAATCTTCAAAACCGACCATGCCCGTCTCCCGGTAATCACTCCTGACTTAGGATATAACAAACCGGTGACAGGCACACCACAAGTGATGCCGGTCAGTAGCGGAAACTTCGTCCGGCGGGATCAGTCAGAGTCAGGGTATTGGCATCCGCGGCCTCGGTACGACCGATTCGACGGGCCTCGATGCCGAATTGCCTGGCAATATCGATCATCTCGTCGGCGCGGTTGTCCGGCAGGTAAACCTCCATGCGGTGCCCCATGTTAAATACCTTATACATCTCCTGCCAGTCAGTGCCTGAAGCTGCCTGAATAGCGGCAAACAGTGGTGGTGTCGGGAACAGGTTGTCTTTGATGAAGTGGATGCCGCGACCGAACTTCATGCATTTAGTCTGAGCACCGCCGGAGCAGTGAATGATCCCTTTGATCTCGCGTCCCAGCTCAGCAATCGCCTTATAGATCACAGGGGCGTAGCTACGGGTAGGTGAGAGAATGGCATCACCAACATTGAGACTGGAGCCCTCAAGTGGGTCCTCAAGCCGGTAAGGGCCACAGTAAAC
>JAGRIO010000415.1 GCA_020443225.1 Pseudomonadales bacterium | reverse complement strand
CGCAGGCTACAACGGTTTAATTCAGCTCATTATGGCAGTCGATCTGCAGGGCAGAGTCCTGGGGGTAAGGGTTACCAGACATCAGGAAACGCCCGGGCTTGGTGACAAAATTGAACCTCAGTTATCAGACTGGATACACCGCTTTGAAGGTCGGTCCCTGGAGGATCCAGAGGTTGCAGGCTGGACCGTTCGCAAGAACGGCGGCGACTTCGATCAGTTCACCGGCGCCACCATCACACCAAGAGCAGTGGTGCACGCAGTCAGGGACAGATTGCTTGCCTTGCAGAAGCAAGCCGATATTTCAGGGGCCCCACAATGAACCGAATTTCCCCACAATCTGCCGCTACATCCGCATTTCTCAGTGCCGGTCTGTGGCGAGAGAACCCAGCACTGGTTCAGTTGTTAGGTTTGTGTCCATTGCTGGCGGTCTCGACATCGGTCGTCAACAGTCTGGGATTGGGTCTTACCACCCTGATCGTCCTCGCGGGTTCCAACCTGTGTGTCAGTCTGCTGCGGCGCTTTCTCAACCCTGCGTTGCGGATTCCCCTGCAAATTATGGTCATCGCCACGTTTGTCACACTGGCAGACTTGCTGCTACAGGCTTTCCTGTTTGCATTACATCAGCGCATCGGGCTCTTTGTCGCCCTGATTGTTACCAACTGTGTGTTGCTGGCCAGATCCGAAGCCTTCGCCAGCCGCCAGCAACCCGCTGTAGCACTGGCAGACGGCGTGATGATGGGGCTGGGTTTCCTGGCAGTCATTCTGCTGCTGGGCGCGATGCGGGAAGTGCTGGGTCAGGGTACCCTGTTTGCCAATATGGAGTTGTTGCTTGGCGATGCAGGTAGCGGCCTGACATTACATATCAGTGACACTCGCTTCCTGCTGGCGATACTGCCACCAGGTGCCTTTATTCTGTTCGGCTTTATGATTGCGGGTAAGAACCTGATCGATCAGAAAATTGCCACCAGCAAACCGTCGGTAGCGACAAACAACATCATTGTGAAATCAGGATCTTAACCGCCCGGCAAAAACCAAAGCACGATTAAACATAACTGTATGAATCACTATGAATAAAGACAAGCGATATCAGATACTGGCCCGGTTGCGGGACGAGAACGCGACTCCAACGACCGAGCTGAACTATACCTCTACGTTTGAGCTGCTGATCGCAGTGATTCTGTCAGCTCAGGCGACAGATGTCAGTGTGAACAAGGCTACAGATAAGCTCTACAAAGTCGCTAATACACCGGAATCCATTCTGGCACTGGGTGAAGAGGGGCTAAAGTCCTATATCAAGACCATCGGCTTGTTCAACAGTAAGGCAGCCAATGTGATCAAAACCTGTCAGGCGTTGATCGAACAACATAACAGCGAAGTCCCCAGAACCCGCAAGGAGCTCGAAGCCCTGCCCGGTGTCGGCCGCAAGACCGCCAATGTCGTGCTCAACACCGCCTTTGGTGAGCCGACTATGGCGGTGGACACGCATATTTTCAGATTATCGAACCGGATAAACTTTGCACCCGGTAAAACAGTACTACAGGTCGAGCAGAAGTTGCTCAGGGTCATTCCCGACGAATTTATTCGTGATGCCCACCACTGGCTGATTCTGCATGGCCGGTATGTCTGCACAGCGAGAAATCCCCGCTGCGGAGCCTGCGTCATCTACGATCTGTGTGAATACAAAAAGAAGAAGCTGGACCTGGAGGAATAACCCGTTACGAACCCTTATCTCAGGACATAGTGCTTTCATCGCTGGCTATTTGGCTGAATAATGCAGCTTGAAAACAGTGAACGGCGAACGGCTGCCCAGTAACGTACCAGCCGGGTGAGGGAGAGTTTCCATGAGCCAGAAAATCATACTCAACCAACAGGAAAATACTGCTGGCGATGCCAGCGTCGCAGCCCAGGGTTTTGGTCGGGTGGACGAAACACCGCCGCCCCGCTTCAACCCGCAAACCCAGCAGGATGAGATCTGCGCCTTCTTCGAGAGTAATGGATTCGCTGTGATTGAAGCTGCCATCTCACCTGAGGAAATCCGCTTTCTGAACGACTTTATCGACCGGACCCAGCGTGACTTGCCAGATGCCTGGGGTCTCGGCGTAAAGCGCAAACCACATCATCGTAATCAGGGACTAATCTTTTCCCAGCCGTTACTGGACCACCCGGAACTGGATATATACGTCAGACATCCTTCGACGTTTCCGGTTGCCAGCCGCCTGTTAGGTGATCAACCGCGCTTCGCCGAGTTCAATTTTCGGGAAACCCCTGCCGGAGGTGGCAAGGGCAGCATGAACTTCCATCATGACGCCGTGGTAGAAGACCGCTTGCTGCGTAAGCCTTATTCCCCTTGCGACTATCTGTGTGCGATTCACTATCTTTCTGACGTAGGGCCGGATAATCCCGCCTTTTGTGTGGTTCCTGGCAGTCACCACTTTGAGACGCTGAAAGAAGCCTTTGACGCGCTCGGTAAAGATTACCGGGAAGTGCCACTACGGGGACCAGCCGGCACCTGCGTGCTGTACGACACTGCAATCTTCCATACCCGGCTGGACGGTGACGGAGAACTGCCACGCCGCACCTGGCATCAGTACTACGCCAGGGGTGGTTGGCTACAGTCATCTCTGCCCACGACAGACCGCTACATGCGCGCACCCACACCGGTGCTGACCGACTGGAACCTGTTTCCGGAGCGGCTGGCGATGAACCCGGACCCAGAAATACGGTTGTTTTTCTCTCACTGGAACACAGCTCAGGGCGAGTGGGCCGCCTCAGGATTTGACTCTGACGTGCGCGCTGCGATGCCACGCGGACATCAGTAACGGGAACTTAAATGATCACGGCCTGCCTGACAGGCAGGCCGCGTCTGGAGAGATACCGGCTCAGATGAGTTTACGACCTTTCTTGCTGGCGACTTTGAGACGCAGCGCATTAAGCCGGATAAAACCTGCCGCGTCCTTCTGATCATAGGCGCCGGCATCATCCTCAAAAGTCACAATCTTGCCGTCATACAATGAATCAGATTCTGATTCACGACCCACGACCATGACGC
>JAGRIO010000414.1 GCA_020443225.1 Pseudomonadales bacterium | reverse complement strand
GGTGGTTAATGTCTATGCGGTGCTGAGGGGAAACAGTGACCCTGATCGCTATGTCATCATGTCAGGGGATATTGACTCCCGGGTCAGTGACCCACTCAACTTTACCGATGACTCGCCCGGTGCCAATGACAACGCTTCCGGTATGGCAGGAGTGATAGAGGCAGCCAGAGTGCTGAGCCAGTACCGGTTCCCTGCCACCATCGTTTTCGCGGGTTTGTCAGGTGAAGAACAGGGGTTATTCGGTGGGCGAATCATGGCGGAGCAGGCCAGGGCCGATGGCTGGAAAATTGAAGCGGTGCTCAACAACGATATGATCGGCAACATCTCTGGTATCAATGGTGTTACCAACAATGCGGTAGCCAGAGTTTTTTCTGAAGCAACGCGGCCTGCCGAGACGGCTGACGAAGCACGTACCCGGCGCTTTACCGGAGGTGAAAACGATTCTCCTTCGCGTAATCTGGCCCGCTATATCGATCGCATTGCCGATGATTACATCCCTAACCTGGATGTCATGATGATATTCCGTCTGGACCGGTTTGGCCGCGGCGGCCATCACCGGCCTTTTAATGATCAGGGATTCCCCGCAGTCAGAATCATGGAAACCAATGAGCATTATGACCGCCAGCATCAGGATATTCGGGTTGAGGACGGGCGGGCTTATGGTGACACAATTGAGGGTGTGGACTTTGACTTTGCTGCCAAACTGACAGCGCTGAATATTGTTAGTCTGGCCTCCATGGCACTGGCACCGGCACCGCCGGAGAATGTCAGCATTGAAGGTATGGTTTCTCCGGATACCACGTTGAAGTGGAAGCGGGTGAAAGGGGCTGTTGGCTATAAAGTTTACTGGCGTCTGACGACCGAACCACAGTGGCAGTGGAGTCGCGAAACCGGTGATGTCACTTCGTTCACTCTGAAAAATGTGGTTATCGACAACTACATATTCGGCGTCGCGAGCATTAATGCAGATGGTATTGAAAGTCCCGTGGTCTTCCCCGGTGTCATCGGTGCCTTCTGGTAGCAGTAACTGAATGAACGGGCCAGGTCCGTCGGAACACAGTATGTTTGAAAATTTACAGATCGGCCCCCTGACTATTTTGTTTGGTAAGGATAATGGCAAATATCCTCATGGTAATTCCCTGTTTATCCGGGGTGCCAATACCTCCATGCTGGTGGACCCCTGTCTTGGCGTCGTAGAGCGCGATCAGGCACAGGTGCCGGTACCCGATACCATCCTCTTATCTCATGTTCATGAAGATCATGTCGCCGGGGTCCATCTGTTTCCGGATGCCAGTGTTCTTGCCCATGAAGCCGATGCACCGGGCATGCGCGATATTGCTGGGTTGCTGGATATTTACGGTTTTCAGGGGCAACTGCGTGAGGAATTTACCCGAACGCTGACTGATGAATTCTTTTATGTGCCACGACCTGATGTGCAAACATTCACCGGAGGACAGCAGTTTGATCTGGGCGGCGTCTGGGTTGAGGTGCTGCATACACCCGGTCATACCCGCGGACACTGCTGTTTCAGAATTACCTGGGAAGGCGAGGACCGGGCGTTCGTTTATCTGGGTGATATCGAACTGACAGGCTTTGGCCCTTACTATGGTGATGCCTGGTCGGATCTTGAGGATTTCGAGCGAAGTCTGGCCACGATCCGCGCCACTGATGCCCACTGGTGGCTAACGTTTCACCATAAAGGTCTGATTACCGGCCGTGACAAACTACTGCCGATGCTGGATGCCTTTGAGGCCGTAATCGGTCAGCGTGAACAACGGTTGCTGGACTATCTGGCTGAACCTCACACCCTGGATGAGATTGTTGCCCACCGGTTTATTTACCGGCCAGGAGTCGCCAGTACCTTCGTCGAGAATGTAGAACGTCGCAGTATGTCCATGCACCTTCAGCGGTTGCTGGCCACAGGCAGGGTCAGCCAGTCAGCCGATTACTATCAGGTCAGCTGAGGGGTTGTAGCTGCGGCTCAGACAAAACCCGGTTCGTGGTCCGGCGGCTCATGGCTGTCGGGTCTGGCGCGGCTGGACAGGGTCGGGTCAACAGACTGATAGAGATATCTGCCATTTTCCAGCCGGCGTTCGATGCGGTTGCGGGTCATCAGACAGTGCAGGTGAGCAATGCATTCACCCAGCGCCATGATTTTTGTATGCCCTTCAAGCTTCCGGTCAAATAACAGCGGTAACATATCAACGGCGACGCTCGGGGTGACGCAGTTCTCTTCCAGAATCAGCATGCGGTCTTCATGGTGATCAATCAGTTGCTGCAGGCGCTCGTGCAGGCGATAGAAAGGCATGTTGTGGGCTGGCAGCACCAGCGTATCGTTGGGAATCAGAGCGCGGAACTTCTCCAGTGATTCAAGCCAGCCTACCATTGGGTTTCCGAATGGTTCATTAGGATGGACGCTGACATTGGAGGTAATAACCGGTAACACCTGGTCACCGGACAGTAGCACCCGAAGGTCCCGGCTGTATAAACACACGTGCTCTGGTGAATGGCCACAACCAGTGTGAACGATCCATTCGTGGCTGCCAATCTGTAGCGACTGACCATCAACCAGCCGGATAAATGAGCCTGGCAGAGGATGGTCTTCCGGTTCAGGCGTAAACTGGCTGCGGGTATCCCGCAGGGCCTGCAGTTCGGCCTGAGTAATCCCGGCGCGCTCAAAGTATTCCTGCATCGGCCAGTTATCTTCGCTGGACCAGGGGCCCATCGAGCGGGCCTGATAGTATTCCGAGAAGCTCATCATCAGCGGTATACGGCAATGGCTGTGCAGAAACCCGGCCTGGCCGGTGTGGTCCGGATGCATGTGGGTACAGATTATGGCGTTCAGAGGCTTGCCATCGAGTTCCTGCGCGATGACCTGTAACCACAGGTCACGGGATTCCTTACCCCGGATGCCCGTATCGATGACGTACCACCCATCGCCGTCGTCAATCAGATACAGGTTGATGTGATTCAGTGACATTGGCAGTGGCATACGCAGCCATTTCACGCCAGGCGCTACTTCCTGCGTGGTACCGGCCGGGGGTGGCTC
>JAGRIO010000413.1 GCA_020443225.1 Pseudomonadales bacterium | reverse complement strand
GTGTAGCACTTTTCTAATCGCCATTGTGTTCTATTCTTAACAGATAACAGGTGGAAGGACTGAAATAACCAAGGTGCAAGTTTTACCAGACATACCTGTGGCGCTTGCTGCGCTGGATGCAGATTTCTGCCTGATTGATATCAATCAGGCCGCTGTCAGGCTGCTGGGCTACGATCGTGAAGCCGTGATCGGCGAGCCTGTCGCACGATTTATGACCGACAGATTTGTCGCCGAAAACCTGCAAAGTGTGCGCGCCCGCAGCAGTTCACGCCGGATTCGCTATGACTTTTTCACCAGCACCGGCAAGCTTGTCGAGACAGAGGTCTCATTTAACCGTCGCTATGATGATCAGGGACAGCATGTGGGCACAATTGCCGCGGTGTTTGATATGACGGAGGCTCGCCACCATGAGCGCATCAGACATGAGATGCACCACGAAATTGTGCGTACCAATCAGGACCTGGAAAATCTTCACAGTATGATGATCAGCGAATTACAGCAGCCGGTGCGCCTGATGCACAACCAGTTGCGGGTGTTAGCGGAACGGGAAGGCGCCCGGATTCGCGATGGGCTGCTGGATCTGACGGAACAGAGTCTGAACCAGATGGCAGATCTGATTAATTCTCTGTTAAGTCTGCTTGAAGTGGATACCGGCCCCCGGGCGGCTCAGCCTTGTCAGGTTCATAGTGCGATTTCCAGATCCGTGGATCAGCGGATCCGGTCCTGGAAGGGTACTGCACCCTATGTCTCGGTGGACCTGCCCCTCCCTGTACTGCGGATTGATATTCACAGTCTGGTACAGGTCATCGACGAGCTGACACTGAATGCACTGCGATTCTCGCATCCGGAACGGGACCTGGCTATCCGGATTTGGGGTAACTACCAGCAGGGTGTTTGCCAGCTTTTCTTTCGAGATAATGGAATCGGTTTTCCACCAGAGCTGAATGATCGGGTGTTTGAGCCCCTGGCCCGTTTTCACGCGCAGAAACAGCATGATGGACAGGGACTGGGACTGGCGCGGTGTATCCGCTTGATGAAGCGTCTGGACGGCCGGATTATTGCCGATGGCGAGGCCGGGCAAGGGGTGACTTTCCACATTGCGTTTCCGGCCAGTCCTGACGAGGATGCTCAGCATGCCTTTGCAGAGTTCAGCCTGTGATCAGGCCGCCCGATGTGCCCGTTATGCTGGCGCTGGTAGATGCCGCCAGTACCATACTGTCCGTCAACAGCGAACTGGAACAACATACCGGGCTGGATGAAAATGCGCTCACGGGCTTTCCTCTGACGGATTTTCTGACCCCTGGTTCGCGACGTCTGTACGAAGCGGTCGTATCGCTGGGTGACCAGCGCAAGATTCCAGACGGGCTCAGTGTTCAGTTAATCGCTCATGGCGGCAATGTACTCGATCTGAGCTTGCAGTTCACTCCCTGGCGGGAAGCCAGCTTTGAGCTCTATCTGGTTACCCTGGAAGACATCACTGACAGCAATCTGTCCAGAAACGCCTACTACCAGAGCATTCTGGAGCTGGAGCACGCTAATGCGGCGTTGAAAGGTTTTTCCAGTGTGCTCAGTAAACAGCTGCTCCAGCCAGCTTCAATGGTGGAATCTTTTCTGCGGATCATTGATTCCGATCTTCAGGAGACGGACGCCCGGTCTTCTGAGATGCTGAATCAAATGCAGTTCTATCTGGTGCAGATCGGTAAGACCATGCACCAGTTGTCTTTGTATGACAGCGTTGTTGAAACTCAGGGCTCCCTGCGTCAGATCGACCTGAGTCGTACCATTGCTAATGCGATAGAGAAGCTGGAACAACCGCTTCAACAGGCAGGTATTGCCGTGAGATTCAGCCAGAATCTGCCGGTTGTATCCGTCACCGGAGAAGGCCTGGAAGAAGTCGTCATGCGGTTGCTGAAGTTCTCACTGAACCATCTGGCGAAGACCCGTCGACCCGTTATCGAGATTGATTTCAGCCGTGATCATGACATGCTGGAACTTGTGATTGCGGACAACGGGCCGGGATTCTTTCAGCGCGATCTGGATCTCATGTTTGAAGCCTTCGCCCTCAGTGCCGACGAAGAAACCGCGCATGCAGTGGATTTCCTGGTTTGCCGCAAACTGATGGAGCAGTTGCGTGGTTCGGTGAATGCTGAGTCTGTCCGGGGACAGGGGACCAGCTTTCGTCTGAACTTTCCGGATCAGACTGGCCATGACCTCGATATTTTACCCGGCGGCCGGCCGGCGATGACACCGGTCATCATGTGAATATCAGCCCGGCCTCAGGCGACTGAATCCCGTGGCGTGTTCCAGGGCCTGTGCCATCCGCAGCACGCCGGCCTCATCCATTGGTCTGCCCACAATCTGCAGACCTATAGGCAAGCCTTCGCGACTGAAGCCTGCAGGAACCGAGATGACCGGGCAGATAAGATTCGACAGGTAGTAACAGGACTTCATCCAGTCGATATAGGTTTCCATAGCCACGCCTGCTATCACCCTTGGATATTCTTCACTGGCCTCAAAGGGCAGGACCTGAGTTGTTGGAACCAGCAGATAGTCATAGTCCTCAAAGAAGTTACTCATGCGCAAATGTAGCTGACTTTTCAGTTGCTCTGCCCGGGTCAGGTCGGCAGGTCCCAGCTTCAGACCCTGCTCAATATTCCAGGCCAGTGTCTCTTTGTAGAGATGACGCTCACGCTGAAGGGCTTCACCATGTCTGGCTGCCATAGACCAGGCTCTGTGGATTTTGAAAGCTTCATCAGCGCCCGTGAAATCCGGGCAGGCGTGAGACACGCGACAGCCCAGGGCTTCGAAGTGCTTGCCTGCACGTTCCACAACCGTTGGAATCTCAGCGTCAAATGGTATCTGGCCGTGAAAATCGGGGCTCAGGGCTATGCGGACACCGCGGATATCCGGTTCTGTCTCCGGGATACAGTTCAGCGGACCGCGCCCGAGGCTCAGAGGGTCCCGTGAATCTGCGCCGCTGATGGCAGACAGAAACAGGGCGCAGTCCTGTACGTTCCGGGCCATGGGGCCAACAATGGGTAAGGTGTTCC
>JAGRIO010000412.1 GCA_020443225.1 Pseudomonadales bacterium | reverse complement strand
CAAACAATAGAGGACGCCCGTCCCGCCAGAAGCGCTGCACTGATTGGATTTGACTACCACGGTCTGAAGCCGACGATGGAAGTAGCGGTCGGGGACAAAGTGAAACTGGGTCAGGTGGTGTTCACTGATAAGAAAACTCCCGGTGTTAAGTACACCTCGCCGGCATCAGGCACTGTTACTGCGGTAAACCGTGGCGCTAAACGGGTATTTCAGTCGCTGGTCGTTGAGATTGAGGATGGAGAGCAGGAAACCTTTGCTGCCCACACCCGCGAACAGATTTCATCCCTCGCCCGCGAGCAGGTCGTTCAGCAGCTGATAGATTCCGGCGAATGGACTGCCATCAGAAACCGGCCATTCAACCGCGTACCTTCTCCTGATACCTCACCCCGTGATCTGTTTATTACTGCGATTGATACCCGGCCACTTGCCGCTGATCCTGCCGTCATTATTGGCGAACAAACTGAAGCCTTTGAAGCTGGCATTGATGTGCTGGCTCATCTGACGGAAGGTCGGGTGTTCCTGTGTAAAGCGCCCGGTGCTGCCATTCCTCAGGGCACTGACAAGAAGGTACAGACCGAGGAATTCTCCGGACCACATCCGGCAGGGCTGGTAGGGACCCACATACACTTCCTGTCTCCTGTTGGTGGCAACAAGTCAGTCTGGCATGTGGGCTATCAGGATGTTATCGCCATCGGTCACCTGTTTCTGACCGGCACTATATATACAGAGCGCGTCATCGCACTGGCAGGTCCTGGCGTTGAAAAGCCACGTCTGCTGCGCACCCGCCGGGGCGTGGATCTGGAGCAATTGACGGCTGGTGAACTTCGTTCTGCCACTCAGCGTATTATCAGTGGTTCTGTGCTTGATGGTGCTGGCGCTGCCGGCCCAACAGCTTATCTGGGGCGCTATGCCAACCAGGTCTCTGCGCTGGAAGAAGGCACGAAGCGTGAATTCATGGGTTACCTGACGTTGGGTACCGGTAAGTTCACCCTGACTCGTCTCTACGCAGCGGCCTTTGGCGCAAAGAATCTGAATTTTACGACCTCAACCGGCGGTTCTGAACGTGCCATGGTTCCCATGGGGACCTTTGAGGAAGTCATGCCTCTCGATATTCTGCCCACCCAGTTGCTGCGCGCACTGCTGGTCAGTGATGTTGAGGCCAGTATTCAGCTCGGTTGTCTGGAACTGGACGAAGAAGACCTTGCTCTGTGTACATTTGCGTGCCCTGGCAAGTACGAATACGGTCCCTATTTGCGGGAAATGCTGACGCAGATAGAGGCGGAGGGATAATACGACATGTCTTTGAGAAATATTCTCGATAGTCTCGAACACCATTTCGAACCCGGCGGTAAGCTGAATAAGTACTACGCGGTCTATGAAGCGGTAGACACTATCTTCTACACCCCCGGTAAGGTCACCACCAGTGCATCGCACGTGCGTGACGCGGTAGACCTCAAGCGGATCATGATAATGGTCTGGCTGTGCGCGTTCTTCCCGATGTTTGCCGGAATGTATTACACCGGGCTGCAGGCCAACCTGGCGATGGACCAGATGGGCATTGATGCCCTGGCCGGCTGGCGCGGCTGGATTGTCGAACTGCTGGCGGGCTACGATGCAACCAACTGGTGGCATTGTATGGTTTACGGTGCTGTCTTTTATGTGCCTGTCTATATGGTGACCTTCGCCGTAGGTGGTTTCTGGGAAGTGCTGTTTGCTACCAAACGCGGACACGAAATCAACGAAGGTTTCTTTGTTACCAGCATTCTGTTTTCACTTACAGTGCCAGCCACAATTCCGCTGTGGCAGGTAGCGGTAGGTATTTCCTTCGGTGTCATTATTGGTAAGGAAGTCTTCGGTGGTACTGGCAAGAACTTCCTCAATCCGGCACTGACCGGACGGGCGTTCCTGTTCTTTGCCTATCCGGCGCAAATGTCCGGTGATGCCGTGTGGACAGCGGTTGATGGTTTCAGTGGAGCAACAACGCTGGGTGTGGCTGCTGCCGGCGGTATGGAAGCAGTTAATGCCAGCATTACCTGGATGGATGCGTTCCTCGGCAATATGCAGGGTTCCATAGGTGAAACATCTACCCTGGCGATATTTATCGGCGGGGCCATTCTGCTGCTCACCAAGACTGCTTCATGGCGCATCATGGCCGGGGTCATGGTTGGTATGGTGGCATTCTCAACCTTCCTGAACATGGTCAGCTCTGATACTAACCCTATGTTTGAAATGCCCTGGTACTGGCATATGGTGGTCGGTGGCTATGCGTTCGGTATGGTCTATATGGCGACCGACCCGGTTTCTGCCGCGATGACCAATACCGGTAAATGGGTATTTGGTGCACTGATCGGGGTAATGGTAGTACTGATTCGGGTCATCAACCCGGCTTTCCCGGAAGGTATGATGCTGGCAATTCTGTTTGCCAATCTGTGCGCACCGTTGATTGACTGGTTTGTGGTACAGGCGAATATCAAGAGGAGGTTGGCTCGAAATGTCTGATGAGTCCAAAAGCAAAGACTCCATGAAGAACATCCTGGTGGTGGCGCTGGGTGTCTGTTTTGTCTGTGCCGTTATCGTGTCTGGCGCTGCGGTTTCCATGAAACCGCAGCGGCTGGAAAACAAGGCGCTGGATCGTAGCAAAAATATCCTGATAGCTGCGGGACTGTTTGAAAAAGGTGTTACCCCTGATTCCCAGATTGACAAGCTGTTTGAGAAATTCACGCTGCGGGTAGCCGATCTGGAAGAAGGCCGTTTCCTGACGGATGCGGAAGTGTCTGAACTTGGTATTGATCCTGTCAAGTATGATCAGCGTAAGGCTTCCAAGGATCCTTCGTTGTCCAAGGCATTGTCTGATGCTGAAGATACCGCGTCTATTACCCGCCGTGCGCGCTATAGCGTAGTTTATCTGCTGAAAGGCGAGCAGGGTGAAGTTGACCGTATCGTGCTGCCGATCCATGGCTATGGGCTGTGGTCCACTCTGTATGGTTTCATCGCGCTCGAGGGTGATGGCAATACTGTTGCGGGCATTACTTTCTATGAACATGCTGAAACCGCTGGTCTCGGTGGT
>JAGRIO010000411.1 GCA_020443225.1 Pseudomonadales bacterium | reverse complement strand
AGGGCCTCGGCGCCAGCGGTTGCTGTTTTCCGGCGATCTCGGCAGTGGCGGAAGCCCTCTGCTTCGCACGCCATCGCCACCGCAGGGGGTGGACGTCATCGTCATGGAGACGACCTATGGTGACCGTAACCACCGTTCGATGACAGAAACCATTGCGCAACTGGAACAGATTCTGCACGACACCTGGCAACGTCGGGGTAATGTTCTGATTCCTTCGTTTGCTGTGGGCAGAACTCAGGAGATTCTGTACTACCTGGCTTTGCTTCATCATCAGGGCAGGTTAGATCAGTGGCATGTATTTCTCGACAGCCCTATGGCGATTGCTGTGACCAACTTATATCAACGCTGGATCGGGATTCTGGACCACGGGGATATTGAAGCACTGGCGCGGGACGACAGCGGTAAGATTCCCCACTTTGAAAAGCTGTTACCGTCCCTGTCGCTGTGTGAGTCTACTGACGATTCCATGGCGATTAACAAGATCCAGTCCGGCGCCATTATCATTGCTGGTAGCGGTATGTGTACCGGTGGGCGAATCCGGCACCATATCAAGCACCGGATCTGGCAGGAGCGCAACGCGATGATATTCATTGGTTATCAGGCGGTGGGCACACTGGGGCGTATTCTGGTAGACGGCGTGAGACGTATCAAATTGTTCCGCGATCAGATTGTAGTGAAAGCCAGTATAGAAACGCTCGGTGGATTTTCAGCCCATGCGGGCCAGGACCAGCTGGTCAGCTGGTTCGGGAACTTCACTGGCAAACCCCGGCTGGTACTGATTCATGGAGAAGAGCATGCGCTGCAGACTCTGGCTGAGCGCATTCAACAGGAGACCGGTGTCGAGGCAGTAATTCCTGCCCCGGAAGACACGCTCACCTTCTGAGTCCCGGTGCGCCGTTAATCCTGGCAGGGTTCGCTGGTGGCACTGGCCAGCAACCAGTGCCTGATGATATCCCAGGCCTCTTCCACTGAGTCTACGAAGGTCAGAATGTCGCGGTCTTCTGCGGAAATCATGCCTTCATCAACCAGCAGGTCAAAATTAATCAGGCGTTGCCAGTAGTCTTTGCCGAACGCCAGAATTGGCAGTGGTTTGATCTTGCGGGTCTGAATCAGGGTCAGTGTTTCAAACAGCTCATCAAGGGTGCCA
Organism: Pseudomonadales bacterium; assembly: GCA_020443225.1. Taxonomy (GTDB): domain Bacteria; phylum Pseudomonadota; class Gammaproteobacteria; order Pseudomonadales; family Azotimanducaceae; genus UBA4582. The sequence continues at coordinate 1,962 of JAGRIO010000411.1, read as the reverse complement.
AAACCACCGGGAAACACTACCAGTGCCTGGGCGCGCATCAGGAAGTGCATTTTTCTGATGGCAAAGTAATGGAACTGAAAGCACAGTTCCGGGGTGATGAAAGGATTAGGGTGCTGCTCCTGCGGTAAGGTGATGTTGAGGCCGATAGATTCGCCCCCCACGTCGGCAGCACCGCGATTGGCCGCCTCCATAATGCCTGGCCCGCCACCGGTGACGATATACAGGCGCGGAATCCCCTGTTCGCAGGAAGCCGTCGTGATCAAACGGGATAACTCGCGCGCCTGCTCATAATAGAATACGCCATCGCGGGCTCGTTCAGCCTCTTGCATGAACTGCTTAGCCTGAGGATCATCAGGGTTCTGTGCCAGTGCGGTTGTCGCTGCCTGTAACAGCGCGTTGGCAGCCTCTGGTGACTTGAGCCGGGCACTGCCGAACATGACGATGGTGTGCTCAATATCGTGGGCCTTAAGGGTCAGTTCTGGCTTGGATAATTCCAGCAGCAACCGCACCGGACGCATGTCGTCCGACAGAATAAAGTCGTCATCATCATAGGCCAGCCGGTAAGCCGGTGAACGGGTCTGAGCAGCGTCCCGTTCTCTTGCACGGGTATGCAGCAAGTCTTCTGCGGCGGTGGAAAAAGGCCGCCGAACCGGCTTGTCCTCATTGTCAGTCATCGGTTTATCACCCTCAGATACTCAGGATCGCCGCAAACCCCTGATGATGGGTGCTGCAGTGCAAGCCTACTGGATTTCAGAGCAATGAGACAGATGGTCATCCGGTGAATCGTAATCAAAACCAGCATCGGTATAATCCAGATGTCATTATCAGGAAACCTGAGCCTATGAGATCTTTGCAGCATGTCATCGCCGTCCTGCTTTTTTTGCTGTCACCTGGTCTGACCATGGCGGGTGAACGGGTGGCGCTGGTCATTGGCAATGCAGCCTACCGGGATCTGCCACTGGCAAACCCGGTGAATGATGCCAGCGCCATGTCTGACAGATTGCAGGAACTGGGCTTTGAAGTCGTGACCCTGACAGATGCCTCGCTGACGGAAATGCAGCAGGGGCTGGGACGTTTTCTTAATCTGGTGCAACCCGGCAGCACCGCAATGGTGTTCTATGCGGGGCATGGCATTCAGGCCAATGGCCGGAATTATCTGATGCCGGTGGATGCCCGCCCTGAAAATGAGTTCGCTCTGCAGTTTTCTGCGCTGGAACTCAATGTTGTGCTGGATGCACTGGCGGGGTCGGGGTCGGCGATGAATATCCTGGTACTCGATGCCTGTCGCAATAATCCCTTTGAGCGCAAAACCCGGGGTGGTTCGCGGGGACTGGCAGTTGTTGATGCAGCCGCTGGCACGCTGATAGCCTATGCCACTGCACCCGGTCAGGTGGCTGCCGATGGTGAAGGTGAACACGGGTTGTATACCGGCGCGCTGCTGCGGGCGCTGGATCAACCGGGTCTGAAAGTGGAAGAAGTATTCAAGCAGGTCCGTATTCAGGTTGCGCGCGCTTCAGGTCAGCAGCAGATTCCCTGGGAGTCGTCCTCATTGACCGGTGACTTTGTTTTTAATGGTCAGGCGCGCACCGCTGAGGCAGAACCGGGCGGGCAGCCCGTCTGGGCGCAGCCGGCTGCGGGGCTGGCAAAACCGGCCGCCGTTGTCAGCAGCTGTGCGGATCTGAGCGGTGCCTGGGTGCTGGTCGATGACAACAGGGCCTGTGTCGACGATATCAGCATTTCCCGTGTGACGGATGAAGAATACAACGTGGAACAGATTAACTGTGTTTCAGGCGTGAAGATCACTTCAGTGATGGCAGTGACAGAAAACAGGGCAGTGAGCCGCTGGTCTGCTTTTCCCTGCAGTGGGGTTTCGGAATACGAGTTTAATGAAACCTGTAGTGTTGCAACGGGCCGTGTCGTCAAGCGGGGTGGCCTGCCAGGAGTCTGTCAGGCACTGGTCAA
>JAGRIO010000410.1 GCA_020443225.1 Pseudomonadales bacterium | reverse complement strand
ATGGTACTGGTGTTCAGAGATCAGCACCTCACCCGTGACCAGCACAAGGACTTCGGCCGCCGGTTCGGTACCCTGCACGTTCATCCGCTGAATAAAGAGCGCTCCGGGGACCCCGAGATCCTTGAGGTAAAAACCACAGCCAAGTCTGCCTACACTGCCGGAGACGGCTGGCATACGGATGTTACCTGCGATGAATATCCACCTATGGGATCTATGCTGTACATCAAGGAAGTGCCGGAATCTGGCGGCGGTGACACAATGTACGCTGATATGTATCTCGCCTATGAAATGCTCTCAGACACCATGAAGGGCATGCTGGAAGGGCTGGTTGCGGTTCACGACGGCGCACTGCCTTATATCGGCAGCTACAAAATCAATCCGCAGATGGGCGATTATCCGAGAAACGAACACCCGGTCATCGTCACCCACCCCGATACCGGCAAGAAACTACTGTACGTGAACTCTGGCTTCACGACCCACATTAAAGGGATGACACGAAAGGAAAGCCGCGCCTTGCTCGACTTCCTGTTTGATCATATCGCGACGACCCCCAAACTGACCTGCCGGGTGCGCTGGGAACCCAACACCCTGACATTCTGGGATAATCGCTGCACCCAGCACCATGCGGTATGGGATTACTTCCCCCACAGCCGCTATGGCGAACGGGTATCTATCATTGCTGACAGCCGGCCTGCAGCCTGATCAGCCTGAGAATTGCCAGCCGGGTCATTCCTGACCTGGCTGGTTACTGACTGAAAAGACGCCGGCAAACACTCATGCTTACAGCCACAGCGTCATACAACCGCTGACAGGCCAGGTCTGCTCTTCATGCACAGGCGGCAATGCACGCTAACCAGCAGCGACTGAGCCGTCAGGCAAAACTCAGCAATTCCTCCTGCGTGCCACCCTTACCGCCCAGCACGTGCTTCAGATATTCCGCGTAGGATTCCATCCACATACCGCTGGAATGATCACGCCCCTGCGCCGCATCGGTTTTGGTGGTCTTAAGATACCAGTTATTACAACGCAACCAGACTTTCCCCTCTGCCGTACTGTTACATAGCCTGGTCCAGTTCTGCACCGCGTCATGGGTGGGTTCTACCACTGATTTACCTTCTGCGTTCATGCGGGATACCAGTGCGGCGATATAGCGCGACTGCTCTTCACACAATAAGGTGACATTAGTGACAGGATTCAGGCTCTGGGGACCAATCATGATGTACAGATTCGGCATAGCCTCAACATGAATACCCCACAATGACTGCGGCCGGACCATCTGATAATTACTTTCCTCGGTAGCCCCATAGGTATCTGCCAGTGTCACCCCATCACGCCCGACGACATGATAAGGGATGAGATTACTGTCAAAGCCTGTGGCATAGATAATGACATCTACATCAAAGGTTTCACCGCGGGCGATTTCAACACCGGTTTCATTCACTTTCACAACCCCGCCCGGATCTGCGATCAGATGCACATTGGGCTTATTGAACGTTGTGTAATAATCATCAATAAACAATGCCCGCTTACAGAAGAAGGGATATTCCGGTGTCAGCAGCCTGACCAGTTCCGGATCTTCTACCTCATGACGAATACGGGCCGCGAGCTGATCACAAATTTTCTGATTCGCTTCCTCATCGTGCAGCATTTCAAAGGTAAACAGCGGTGGCTCTTCCGGTGGCTGTTCCTCTTTCCAGTCAACATAGCGCAGCGATTCGCTATAACCGCCCGCCCTGAACTTATCGACAAGTTCCTGCGGTGTCGGCTCATCATTACGTGGCAGACACCAGGTGGCTGTACGCTGAAAGACCAGCAGTTCATCGACATCATCGGCAATGGCGGTGATGACCTGTGCTGCTGAGGCACCCGTACCAATCACACCAACTTTCTTACCTTTCAGGCTGGCACTGCGATCCCATTTGGCAGTGTGGAAACTTTCACCCCGGAAGCTTTCCATGCCCGGCACTTCCGGCAGACGGGGTGTAGACAGCGGGCCGTTGGCACTGACGACATGCTTACACCCGAGCACCTCTATAACTTCGTTGGTTGCCGGATCAACAGCGGTAACTTCCCATACCTTGTCGCCTTCACCCACATAATGAATTTCGGTTACCTTGCGACCGAACCGGATGAAATCCCGGATACCGCAATAATCCGTCAGCATTTCAGCATAGTCTGCGATTTCCTGCTGACTGACGTATTTTTTCGATGGTATGAAACCTGTACGATCGAGAAATGGCAGATAGGAATAAGCAGGCACATCACAGGCAGCTCCTGGATAGGCGCCGACCCCACCATGGCTCCACACACCTCCAACAGAGCTGTTCATTTCCAGCACCAGCATTTTTTCAATGCCCGCTTCCTTCAGATAACTGGCACACAACAAACCGGAAAAGCCGGTACCGACGACAATGACTTCAAACTGTTCTGTTACTAGACTCATGCTTATGATTTTCCTGAGGATTTCTCAACCTGAATAAGAATCAGAACAATAACCAGCTCTGCCCGGCCATGCAAATCAAATGTCGGCAGCCGGCAAAGCGAGTTTTCTGCTAGTATTTCCGCTGACCGAGATCGCCGTGAAGCCGTTTTTGCTGTGCAACCGAACCCGCCAGCCGTCCATGCTGCTGCACAATTCAGTATTCCCGGAATCTGTCCTTGCGGCAGCGGCGCACCTTCGAAATCCTGTTGTATACCGGTCATCGAGAACAGAAGCGCCACAACCGCGGAAGCACTGATGCGTTCACGTTACACGGCCTTTGTTGCAGGCTTTCCCGACTATTTGCTGACTACCTGGCACCCGGACACCCGTCCGGCAACACTGGAGCTGAGCGGCGAACAGAAATGGCTGGGGCTCAGGATCAGGCAATGTATTCAGGGTGGCGCAAACGGCTTTTCAGGCATCGTTGCGTTTGTCGCCCGCTACAAGATTAATGGCAAGGGTTACCGGCTGCACGAATTCAGCCGTTTCAGCAAGGAAGCGGGACAGTGGTTCTATCTGGATGGAGAACTGAAGTCCTGATGCTGGTAAGGGAACCGCTTAAAGCCCTATCCTGGATCTGACTGAGGAACAGAATTCCTCAGTGGAGGCGTTGCCACCCTGATCCGGAGTCA
>JAGRIO010000409.1 GCA_020443225.1 Pseudomonadales bacterium | reverse complement strand
AAGCTGTATTCATCCTGCAGGTACAATGTGTTAATACCATAGCGGAAACTAGCAGCTGCATCATCGGGGTTATTACTGGGGGCTGCATTTTCATAGGTAATGCGGTTAGGCCGCCCGTCAAGGAAGTCCTGAATCGAGCTGAACCGGTATTCACCTTCGGCTTCCTGTATAAACAGGTTAAATCCATCAAACTCTTCGCGTTCATAACCACCAGAGATTAAATGGTCACCGGCGAACCAGGAAAACGCAGCCTTATAGCTGAGATTTTCATAGCTCAGTTTGTTGGCATGTCTTGAGTCGTCAGCGCCGAGATAAACTGTCGCTCTGGAAGCAACACCATCGTTATCGTGATCATTAGTCGTTGTGATCTGCACTTCACCAAAGTCTGTGCCCGCCAGCGAAATTTGCCGGTTCTTCAGCTCTGAGTATGAAATTCGCAGCTCCGTTGAAAAAGTGTCACTCCAGTCCGAGAACATTTGTGCTACATAAGCGTTCAGCTCTGCACCGCGTTCGTAGTAGTGGTTAGAAAACTCCAGCTCATTGCTGTCGCCGTCAGATTCTGAAATGTTGAAGCCATCATTGTAGGTATAAGTAAAGGCCGCCCGGTGCGCGTCGCTGATTTGCCAGTCCATTCGCAACAGAAGTTTCTCATCTTCTACCGGCAGGCTCGCTGGTAACGAACCTGGATCGTAGTTGTAAAGGTTCTTTGCCGCGGCCAGTATCTGATCGTACTGTGCGACCGAGACACCAGCGACTTCCCGACCCCGGCCTGAACCTGCCGGACCACGGTCAAAGACTTCAGCTCCTTTCAGCTTTTCGTAAGCCAGAAATCCGAACAGCGTATCGGCAATCAATGGTCCGCCAAGCGTGACGCCATAACGATCTTCACTGAAACTGCCCAGATCAATGTCGGTTCCTTCCAGTTTGTCACCCTGCAGGCTGTCGCTGGTGTAATCGTAGAAGACGCTGGCGGACAGCCGGTTGGTACCGGAACGAGTGACCGCATTGATATTACAGGCAGAAAAACCACCGAACTGCACATCAAACGGCGCCAGTTCGACCGCTACCTGCTGCAGGCTGTCATAGGAAAACGGCATTCGTTCCGTCGGATAACCATTGCTGTTCAGTCCGAAGTTATCATTGAGGCGCACACCGTCCACAGTCAGAGAGTTAAAACGTGGATTAGCACCTGCACACTGGATACCATCGACAAAGGCTTCGTCGACATAGACTCTGGGGTCAAGGCGGATCAGATCCTTGATATCGCGATTGATGGCAGGTGCCATCTCCATATCTGCCAGCGAGAAGCCACTGGCGGGTCCCATGGCGACCGTCGCGTTGTTCAGTGCCTGAGCCTGAACCACGATTTCCTCCATCGTCTGAGGATTCAGTGTGAAATTCACATTAGTGACGTTACCCAGACTGACGGTAACTCCCTCGACGGTGTAGCCGCCGTAGCCACCAGCAGTAACACTGATTTCATAGGGTCCACCAACTTTCAGGCCGGTGGTTGAAAATTTGCCGTCTGCATCAGGCCGGATCTGCCGACTGCTGCCATTACGTTCATCTTTCAGGGTAACCACTGCACCGCTGACCGCCCTGCCATCAGGGCCAGTAACCTGTCCCCGAACAGAGCCGGTGGTCTGATCGGCCGCCATAGCAAATTGCAGTGCACCAAGCGCACAAAGTCCTGTCAGAGTGCTGACCATCCGACCGCGTCGGCGAACCGGGGTTGTTTTCATTAGTTTATCCATAGCATTACCAGTCCTTCACTGAGAGTCGGCGCGCATTTTTCTTTGCTGGCATGAAGATTCGTTAAAGTCTGGGAGAAATTTTCTTGCTGCGTTGCACCTGACCATCCGCACTTATTTTGAGTACAAAAAAAGCACACCGGACTTACATCCTGTTCACAATTGCAAATAGCTGTTTCTGGGGAACGAAGGACAGTTGTGCGATACTTGCGCGCTCACATCGCAAAACACTGGGGAAGCGCTATGCATACGATGAATAAACTCGCAGCTGCCATTTTGCTGATCAGCCTGCCGTTGACGAGTGCAATCGCTGACGACAACCACGGTTATAAGAAGTCCGACTGGGGCAAGAAAAGTTACACTCAGAGCTACGGCAAGAAAAGCAAAAAAGACGATAAGTACGGCTACCACGATGACGATCATCATGACGATAAGGATGATGACGATGATCATGGCTGGGGCAATCATCATGACGGCAGCGAACACGAAATGATGATCACCGAGGTCTTTGTCTACTCCGAGGACCTGGATAATAACGACATTCCCGACGCCGACCCGGTTCTGGTCATTCGTGGCCACCGTTTGTGCGAAACCAAGTCCAACGCCAGCCAGGTCGTCACCCTGGGCACGCGTATGGATATTGATGCATTGCCCGTCATTGGCTGTAGCGAAGATATCGATACTGACCGTAATCTCGATGAAATTCTTGCTGTCCTGCCCACAGATCTGAATCCGGCAATCTACAATCTCACGGTGAACAACAGCGGTTCACTGAGCATGAAGCACGCTGCTAACAATAAGTACATCGACGATTTCGAGTTCACCTGGGGTATCGGTGGTGGTTCTGGTGGTCAGGGTCCGCAGGGACCTGCTGGTCCGCAGGGTCCCGAAGGTCCCCAGGGTATTGCTGGCCCCGTTGGTCCTCAGGGTCCGGCTGGTGCTGATGGCGCGGCAGGTCCTGCTGGGCCACAGGGTCCGGCCGGTGCTGACGGTGCGGTGGGTCCTGCCGGGCCACAAGGTCTGACTGGTCCGATGGGCCCCATGGGTCCCCAGGGTCTGACCGGACCTGCAGGTCCGCAGGGTGCGACCGGTCCTCAGGGTCCGACGGGTCCCGCCGGTGCTCAGGGTCCCCAGGGTGTTCCCGGCTCTTTTGCCATCGTAGGTCTGAATTCGCCAACCGTGGCAGCGGGCAAGACAGCCCCTGGCGCAACTAACTGGCTGGACATCGACGACTTTGGCTCTGGTGTCTGGGTTCATGTGGACACCAGCAGTGCAGGCTTCGCGGAAGTTCCCTTGTACTTCACGGCGCTTAACGCGCTGCAGAATGATTCGTTCCACGACTTCACAGTCGGCGCAACATCTATC
>JAGRIO010000408.1 GCA_020443225.1 Pseudomonadales bacterium | reverse complement strand
ATAACGGTTTCAAAATCGTCATGGATGGCCAGACCTACACCGAAGAAGACATTCAGCGACTGTACCGCCGTTTTCAGGAAAACGATTTTAACGAAGGTGCGGGCATGGTGTCTGAAATGGACGTAAGGGGCGAATACACTGATGCGATTCTGGATGATGTGGTAATCGCCCAGCCCCTGAAGGTTGTCGTTGATTGCGGCAATGGGGTAGCAGGGGATATTGTGCCAGATCTGTTTATGAACCTTGGTTGCGATGTTATTCCCTTGTACTGCGAAGTAGACGGGAACTTCCCTCATCACCACCCAGACCCGACGATCGCCTCTAACCTTGACGACCTGATTCTTACTGTTAGTTCTCAGGGCGCCGACATCGGTCTCGCCTTTGATGGTGACGGTGACAGAGTCGTGGCGGTCTCGTCGACTGGTGAAATTATTCCACCAGACCGTATGCTGATGCTGTTCGCAAAGGACGTAGTTTCGCGAAATCCGGGCGCTGATGTAGTCTACGATGTCAAATGTACCCGCCATCTCAATAGTGTTATCAGTGGTTTTGGTGGGCGCCCGATTATCTGTCGTTCAGGTCACTCATACCTGAAGGCCAAGATGGTGGAAACGGGCGCCATACTGGGCGGCGAACTGTCAGGCCATTTCTGTTTCGGAGAACGCTGGTTTGGCTTTGATGACGGGATTTATTCAGCAGCGCGACTTCTTGAAATTGTTGGTTCCCAGACTGCTGGTCTGAATGAACTGATGGCTGAATTCCCGGCCAGCGTGACTACACCTGAAATTCAGCTGTTCGTAACTGAGGCCGAAAAGTTCAGCATTGTTGACACATTGATTAACAACGGCGACTTCGCCGATGGAACGCTGACAACCGTTGACGGCATCAGGGTCGACTACTCTGACGGTTGGGGTCTGGTGCGAGCCTCGAATACCAACCCATGCCTGACACTTCGATTTGAGGCAGACAACAACGAAGCACTGGAACGGGTGAAAAAGACCTTCCGGGACCAGCTGTTGGCAATCAATGCCAATCTGGACTTCTGATCAACTATTACCAGCGGAAACTACACTACTATGTCACTCAACCGTGATGCTGCCATGAACATCGCCAATGTCCTCACTGAGGCATTGCCCTATATCCAGCGTTTTACTGACAAGACTATCGTCATCAAATACGGCGGCAACGCCATGATTGATGACGAGCTCAAGAAATCCTTCGCCCAGGACGTGGTACTGATGAAATTCGTTGGGTTGAACCCAATCGTGGTACACGGCGGCGGTCCACAGATTGGTGAACTACTTAAGGAACTGAATATTCAGTCAGATTTTGTCGACGGCATGCGGGTCACAGACAGCAAAACCATGGACGTCGTACAGATGGTACTGGGAGGTCTGGTTAATCAGGACATTGTCAGTCTGATTAACCAGAGTGGCGGCAAAGCTATCGGGCTGACAGGTAAGGACGGCTCACTGGTACGCGCTAAGAAGATGTACATTGAACGCTCTTCACCAGAGCTGACAACGCCAGAGATAATCGATATCGGCCATGTCGGTGAAGTCGAGTCCATTGACCGCTCAGTGCTGGACCTGCTGGTAAACAGTGACATCATTCCGGTGATAGCGCCCATCGGCATCGGGAAAGACAACGAAACCTACAATATCAATGCTGATCTGGTGGCCGGTAAGATTGCGGAAGCACTCAATGCAGAAAAGCTGATTCTGCTGACAAACATCGCCGGGTTACAGGACAACGCCGGAAAACTACTGACCGGGCTGGATGCTGCGACCGTTGATGCACTGATTAAGGACGGCACCATTACCGGTGGCATGTTACCGAAAATTAACTGCGCTCTGAGCGCAGTTAACAACGGTGTGAATACTGCCCATATCATTGATGGCAGAGTGGCTCACGCTGTACTGCTGGAAGTCCTCACTGACGAAGGTGTGGGCACCCTGATAACCGGAAAGAAGGCCTGACATGACAGAAAAAGTTTCCCGTAAAGATCAGATCCTGCAGGCCCTGGCTATCATGCTCGAGGAGACGCCGGGTGGTCGTATCACCACCGCCGGGCTGGCGAAGCAGGTGGGCGTATCTGAAGCCGCGCTGTACCGGCATTTTCCCAGTAAGGCGAGGATGTTCGACGGTCTTATCGAGTTCATCGAGAATACTGTTTTCTCCAGAATCTCGCTGATTCTGAATGAAGAACAAAGTACCCGTGCCCGTAGCGGTCAGGTACTCATGTTGCTGCTCACCTTTTGCGAGCGCAATCCTGGCATTACCCGCATCCTTACCGGTGACCCGCTGGCGGGCGAAACTGACCGGCTGAGAATCCGGGTAGCCCAGTTCTTTGAGCGGTTTGAAACCCAGTTACGCCAGATATTAAGGGAAGCTGAATTGCGCGATGGATATAAACCCAGCGTCGATGTGGCGGTTGCCGCCAACCTGATGGCCTGTGCCGTTGAAGGCAGAATCAGTCAGTTCGTCCGCAGTGATTTCAGTCGCAAACCGACTGTCGGCTGGGATGCCCAATGGGAAGTACTGAGCAGCGCCTTATTCTGAATATTACAGGATTACCCAATCAGCCTTTGGTCGGCGTGCTGTAGAGTTCCCGCACACGTTTTAAATCCGCAGCAAAGGATTTACGCATCTCTTCCATCTCAGCCTGTTTCAGACGGATTTCACGTTCTGCCAGCCGAATGCGGTTTTCAATCACCCGCATTCTTTCCAGCCGCTCCTTGTTGATGACGCCACCAGCCCGTTCAATATCTGCCAGTTGCGCCTCATAGGAACGTTTCTGACTTTGCAATTGCGCTAGTTTGCCACGACTGGTTGTGATAAAGCCTTCAAGACTCGCCAGTTTCGTATCCCGCGCGCGAATGACATCCTCTGGTGTGCTGTAGATTCGCAGTAAATTCTGATCAGCCAGTTTCTGCTCACGATCCTGACGTTCCTGTTCCTGCTTCAGCGCCAGCTGACGGTCACGCTCACGAATTTCTTCAGCTGTAAGTGCTCGCGGAACAACTTCAAGCACTCTTCCGTCATGACTGAGAATGGTGTAACCGTTTTTCACATAACGGGCAGGCACATGGCTGTCGAGAACGGTAATACCATCCTCATTCTCGTACTTGTAAAGT
>JAGRIO010000039.1 GCA_020443225.1 Pseudomonadales bacterium | reverse complement strand
TGACGGCAAGGTGGATTACTCGCAGGATTTTTTTGGCAGCGAGTCCTATCTCACGGTTTCGGGGCAGTTGAACGTCGAGTCTTACTGTCTCGCCATGTCGAAGGTCTACACATTCGGTCCGACTTTCCGGGCCGAAAATTCTCACACCAGTCGCCACCTGGCGGAATTCTGGATGGTCGAACCGGAGATTGCCTTCGCCGACCTGAAAGACAATGCCGACCTGGCGGAAGATTTGCTGAAGCACGTTTTCCGCGAAGTGCTCGCGCAGCGCCCGGATGATATGGCATTTTTCGAACAGCGTATCGACAAAGATGTCATTACCCGCATGCAGGGCGTCATCGATTCCAGTTTCGAGCGCATGGACTACAGTGATGCTATCGACATCCTGAAAAAGTCCGGCAAAAAATTCGAGTTCCCGGTGGAATGGGGGCTGGACCTGCAATCGGAACACGAACGCTTCCTGTGCGAGAAACATGTCGGGGGACCGGTGGTGCTCACGGACTACCCGAAGGAGATCAAGGCCTTCTACATGCGCATGAATGATGACGGCAGGACCGTCGCCGCGATGGATGTGCTGGCACCCGGCATCGGGGAAATCATCGGCGGCAGCCAGCGTGAAGAACGTCTGGATATCCTGGATGAACGCATGGCACCGCAGGGACTGACGGAAGAGCTCTGGTGGTACCGGGATCTGCGCCGCTATGGCACTGTGCCCCATGCCGGCTTCGGGTTAGGGTTTGAGCGCCTGCTCAACTACATCACCGGTATGGAAAACATCCGTGATGCGATTCCCTTTCCGCGCACCCCGGGCAGTGCACATTTCTGAGCATCCGGCTGCCAGTCATCGCTGGCTGACAGCCGTAACTCTCACTGCAGAGAACGCCGGAGTGGTCTCAGGGCAGCCCGGCACCAGGCACTGATACTTCAATCGCTTCGATACGGGCGGTGCGGGTATTTTCCGCACCCTCGTCCGACGCAGCCGCCGTGCAGATAAACAGGGTTTTTCGCTCGGGCCCGCCGAGCATGCAGGCAAAGGCACCCTGATCAAGTTCAATCTTATCCAGGATCTCACCGCCCTCTTTAAACCGGACCACGCAATTACCGGCAGGGTCGGCGATCCACACAGCCCCTTCGGCATCCAGACAGATGCCATCCGGCAAGTGGGCGCCACAATCCGCCCATAGTCGCCGTCCGCTGAGATTGCCTTCACTGTCTATGTCAAAGGCCGTCAGCCGGCGGGCAAAGGTTTCACCAATGATCAGCGTGGAACCATCCGGTGTGATAACCGTACCATTAGGGAAATGCATATCGGCAGCCGCCAGACTCACACTGCCTTCTGGCGTCACTTTGATCAGGTTCGCGGGAATGGGCTGATTGCCGTTATCAATGTCTGAACCAAAGTTACCGACCCAGGCTGTACCATCTGTGGCAACAACCATGTCATTGCAATGCCAGGTCGCGAGACCACTTAAGTCTGCATGTTCAGTCAGGCTGCCATCCGCTTCCAGGCGCAGCACCTTGCGATCCAGCATCGACACGATCAGCAGGGTGCCATCTGGCAACCATCCCAGCCCTGAAGGCTGATTGGGCACTTCAACCAGGGTTTCCAAATGCCCTTCCAGATCAACTGTCAGCACCCGGTGAGTATAGAAATCAGAAAAATACAGTCGTCCGTCGCGCCAGCGTGGTCCTTCGGTGAAAGACAGCCCTTGCGCAAGAATTCTGGTACCAGTGGTCATAATTTGTCCCCATTCATCGAATTTTCAGTGTCTTACCACATTAATTACAATCTTGGCATTGCACCTTAACGACCATACTTTATAGACTCCCTCCGGGACAAGTCCGCAGCAGAACGGACGACTTCACATCACACGAAAGGGACGAATCATGTCACTGAATAACATGCCAAAAAGACAACTGTTGATGGCAGCCGCGTTGATGCTTAGCGCGAGCGCGCCATTCGCTTCAGCCGAAGAAGCATCAGGTTTTACTATCACGCCCGGCATCGGCGGCACGCTGTTTGACGGCAACCGCAACCTCGAGGACAAATTTCACTGGTCACTGGGTGCGGGTTACCGCTTTGAAAACCCCTGGGCACTGGAACTGGACTACACCAATATCTCAACTGAGCTCGACAGCATTGGCACCGATGTTGATGTTGATGCCTGGTCACTGAATGCACTGTATCACTTAAGTGAATCTCAGAACGTCATACCCTTCGTTACTTTTGGTGCTGGCGAAGCCACCTATGACCTGCCGGGCGGTGACGACGAGCAGACACTGATCAATGTGGGCCTGGGTATGAAGTACCTGCTCTCTGACAACAGTGCTCTGCGGGCGTCTGTCAAGGCACTGCGAAATCTGGAAGGTCAGGAAACCGACATGGCCATTAACCTGGGTTATCAGTACACCTTTGGCCAGGTCAGCAAAACTTCTGCGCCTGCCCCTGCACCACGGGTAGATGGCGACGGCGATAAAGACGGTGTACCTGATTCTGCTGATCAGTGCCCCACAACACCGGCTGGCGAATCCGTTGATGCCAAAGGCTGCAGTAACGACGACGACAAAGACGGTGTGATCAACCGTCTTGATCAGTGCCCCGGCACCCCGGCTGGCATTATGGTGAACAACAAGGGCTGTGGACCTGACAGCGACAGGGATACCGTGCCTGATCATCGTGATGCCTGCCCGGACACATTCCCACCTGCAAAGGTCGATGGTAGCGGTTGCTATGTCGCGCTGGAGCAAACGGTGAGAATTCGCCTGCAGGTAGAATTTGATTTTGATTCATCTGCTTCCCGTGAGGATCACCGCCCGGAAGTGAAGCGTGTTGCTGACTTCATGCGTGAATATCCGCTGACCAAAGTACTGCTTGAAGGCCACACCGACAGCTTTGGTGCTGAAGCCTACAACCAGCGTCTGTCAGAGCAGCGGGCAGCGACAATCGCCACTATGCTGGTGAATGACTTTAACATCGCAAGAGACCGGGTTTCATACGTGGGTTACGGTGAATCGCGTCCGATTGCCAGCAACGACACTGAAGCTGGTCGGCAGGATAACCGCCGGGTTGTTGCGCAGATAGAAGCGAATACCGCGAAATAAATACCGGTAAACCTCAGCCATTGCAGCAGAAAAACCTGCTGTAATGGCTGAGCGCTTTAAAGCTTTTTGCTCCAGAGATACTTCAAACGGCGTTAACCGCCCATCATCATCTTCCAGCTGTTCAGATCATTAATCCGCATGTAGGCATTCACCTTTTTGGTATCGCCCATGGAAGCATTTGGCACATCACTGTAGTTATGCCCCGGCAGCAGGATCGTGTCATCCGGCAGATTGGCCAGCTTCTGAATACTGTGGAACATATCTTCTGAATTGGACCCAGGCAGGTCTACCCGCCCGCAGCCATTGATAAACAATGTGTCACCAGACACCAGTGTCTGCTTGATTCTGAAGCACTGAGACCCCGGCGTGTGCCCAGGTGTATGCAGAAACTCCACTTCCACATCGCCAACCGACAACTTATCACCGGAATCTACCTTCACCATGTCTGAATCAGATATTCCGGTTACTTTCTTAACCCCATCGGCTTCCAGCTTGTTGACATAAATTTTCACAGGATCTTCTGCCAGCAGCTCAGCAACGCCCTGAACCTTGTTCTTACCAAACGAACCGCCGCAGTGATCCGGATGATAGTGTGTCAGCAGTGCACCGGCGAGCTTGTAACCCCGCTCATTAATATGACCTAACAACCCAGCTACGTCCCAGGCAGGATCAATCAGAACGACCTCGCGGGTAGTTTGCGAGCCGATGATATAGGTGAAATTCTGCATCGGGCCGATCTGAATCTGCTCGATGATGAGTTCGTCCTGGATAGCCATGAGGGTTCCCGCTTTGTTGATATGGGTGGAAATATACCTTGATTAGGAGGAAATCGTAAGTTAGCGGGGTGCCCGGCAAGGATGAGTATCACTGTGTCGGTGCGCCGATACATTTGAATCACATAAAACTAAGGTCACGACCAGCGTTCTTCGAGTTGGTACCGACTGATACTGTCGCCAACCTGAATCAGAAATGAACTGAATGTGAACATTCAGAAATATCGGTAACAGGAATAAAACCGTTAGCCGTATCACCCTGGATGCGGCTCTGACTCAGCCCACAAAAAACTGATTCAATCTTATAAGGTAACAAAAGATGCAAAATTCCGGTTCGCTGGTCGGCAGACTAATAATAACTCTCACCTTACTGGTTATATTCACTGGCTGCTCAGAGAGCAGTTCCGGCACGGACCCTACGGCACCCAGGATTCAGGTTATCAACGCTATTGTCGATGCACCTGCCCTGCTACTGACCATCAACACTGACCCGGACGACAGTGATGGAGACAATACGAACACTGACGACACAACCAGCTATTCACTCGCCTTTCAGGATGCAACAACAACTCAGACATCAGTCGCGGGTGAACTTGAGTTCAGTCTGACCCGATCAAGGTTGGACGGAACCACAGTGACACTGATTGGTGAAACACGATTAACGCTGGAAAACGATCATATCTATATACTGCTTCTTTCAGGCACCTATGCAGCGCCAACCTATGAGCTAATAGGCACCGAAAATGCTGACCTTCCTGAAACCGATAACGATGAAGCACTGGTTCGCGTCATTCATACAGGTAATGAGGCGCAAACCACCGTCTGGCTCTCTGACTCGGAATCGACGTCCAGCGGTACGGCTTTTAGTATTCTGAGTGCCGGGCAGTATTCGGATTACCAGCTACTGGCAGACCCGACTGAAAGCCGTTACCTGTTGATCACCGATTCCGCAGGCAACCTTGTTTTTGATGGGGGCGAAGTGACTTTACAGGAAAATAGCCGGTATCACATTCTCATAACCGACGATCCAGCCAGTGAAACCGGCAACAGTACCGCTATTATTATCAATTCCTCGGGGTTTGTTCAGATATTGCTTAATCAGCAACAAAACCCTGAAATTCGCCTGCTCAATCTGATTCCTGACGCCAACAACCTCAACTTCACCTTCAGCGACTCGTTCACAGGTACAACTCTGACCACGAACACATTGGGATATGGGGAAATTTCTGCCTTCGATGAGGTTGAAGCAGATATCGTATTTCTTGATCTCAGTGTCAAAGATGATTCAGGTTCAGAAATATACTCTACCGTTATCAGCCTCAATGAAGACACGCGGTATACGCTGATCGTTGGTGGTTACGTCATGGAAGACACCTTATCCAGCAGCTTATCCAGCGTGACTGAAGGTACAGTTACTTCATTTACTTACATGCAGTTCATAAATGCTACGACCTATACGATTACGGACGAGGATGGTGATGAACAGCAGATCGACCTGAATATCTATCTGCTCAATCCTGGGGAGTCTCTGGACGACGCATCGTCGATTCTCAACAATCTGGCATCACTTAAGGCGAAAACGGTACTGGTGGAAGCTGAACCGGCAGTTCTGGTAGCCACAGATGCAGCCACTGGCGATATCATTGCGGGTCCACACTCTGTATTTCCTGAATCAGGAACCCGCATGATCGTTTCTGTGGTCGAAGCAGTCAACGGTGGCGAGCCGCTGAGCTTTCTTATCCTGAACGACACGATATTCTGAAGCCAATCAGCAATCACTCTCAGAAATTTACAATTCTATGAGAGTGATTGCGTTATTGTCTGAAAGGCTACCTTGTCACGGCGACTGACAGGCCTGCTGAGTCAACCGGTCACATCACCACCGGTGATCAAAACTCACAAGGAGAGATGAGGCGCATCCAATCGTAAAAATAGCTTGAGATATGCTCGTTATTTCAGAGGGAAACTTGAAATGATGATAAGCCAGACCGCTGATGGCTATCAGCTTTCATCTGATTTCGGCCTGCATTCTTAATCTGGATGGGGGCCACATCGGATGAGACTCTGTTTCGCCTCTGCGATATCCTGCAGCAATGTAACGAGATGTGAATCGCTGCGGTACAGCTCAAAAAAAAGCTCCCGACTTCATTGAGTCGGGAGCTTTTGATTCATACGGTTTCCCTGAAAACCTGACTCGCTGGCTGGTATGACAGCCTGCAACGAGCTTGAGGCTCAGAAGAGATCAATTATAACGCTGAGCAAATCGTGTACTCATTGCTCTCATTATATGGGGCAGCTAATGCGACGTTAGTGGGGTTGGTATTAGCACCTGCTGTACCCAGTGTCGCCCGCATCTGGCCAGTAGCGCCAAGACCATCATCCAATTGAAGATCCAGTGCTGCGGCTGACTTTCCAGGCACCTGACTCATGCACAGCTTGAGGCCATTCAGACCGCCACCCATTGCATCAACAGTGATACCCATCAGGCCACCCCATGGATTTTTTGGCAGCGCATTTGCTGCTTCGTCTGCAGGATTACCAGAGATATATCCTGCGGCACGAAGATGTTGCCAGAAATTGTCATGCTCGCCGCCACCATTCCAGGTGCTGTTTAATGCTGCCGTGAGCGAACCGTTGTTATTGCCGAATTGAGTGACTGTTGCCCAGTCTCCGCCACGGCCGGTCAACGCAACCAGGTTAGGACCATCGTCACCCGGAAGCTTTTTGTAGCGGTCCTGATAAGACAAGTAAGCTGCTGATACCGCACTGATATCCGAGCTGGCTTTCTTGATTCTGGAGTTATCAATGAGCTCGGTGCCTTGCAGCACAACGCCCAGCAACAGACCGATAATAACCAGTACAACTGCGATTTCTACCAGAGTAAAGCCCTGTTGTTTACTGCCTTTGAGCTGACGCATGTCCGTGTCTCCTCTCATGTTGTCTATAAATCTAGATTACCTGTTCGCCAGAAGACAAACCACCCAAAATTGTAAGCAGTCTGTACTGTAAGGCTAATTGAGTTGCCCTGCCCTGACAAGCTGATAGGTCAGCGTATTAGGGGATATCCAGACCAGGTGATCATCAAATTCAGCACCAGTTGCTTCACTGAATCCGCGTTTAACAAAGGTTGTATCTCCATCGAGATTTTCCAGCTGATCAGCTGAGGTAGTCGCTGTTCCATCATCACCCGTTGAGTAAACCACGGCGACTACGGTATCGGCCAGCACCGTCACACAGGCCGAATCTGCACAGGTACGGATATCCGGCACCATCCCCAGCGTGATATTGCTTGCGTAGGCACCACCATTGGATGAACTCAGCCGGTAGCGAACGGGATTCAGCCAGGGATCAAGCAGCAAATCATTCGCATCAACACTACCATTCAGCCCAAGAGTACGAACTGGCACATAACCATCAAAACCAGTACACACCAGCGTCGCTGCGTTGGGGGCGGAAAGCCCGTTGGACGCCGTCGTAGCCGGGCATGGCAACCGGCCTGTACTGGCAGCAAAACCAACCAATGCCTCATTGATATCCCTTAACTGACTCTCAACCGCCTTTCTTTTGCCAGCCTCAAGTTGGGTGGAAAAGGGCGTGACGAGACCACCGATGAGTACACCGATAATGACCAGGACAATGGCCATCTCAACCAGACTGAATCCTCTGTCATATCTGATCATGGTGAAACCACTCTGAGAATGTCATTAAAACTCCCATTCAGATTTGCCAGTTTATGAAACCGAAACTCATTGTCCGGCGCACCGCCATTCTCGTTTTCAAAATAATCACTCAATTGCGCAGATGGTCTGTTCTGTCCCGACAGGGCGCTGCCAGCAGACACCACAACCGCTGCCGCAGACTGGTTCGAGTCACCGGTAACCATCAGGCAACTTCCCTCAACGCTGGTACACATTCGATACTGAATCTCGTCCGCCCAATGGGTCAAGAGCCAGCTAGCTGGCACGGGGGCAGCGCCCCCTGCACAGGCGGCACCCCAGTCTTCAGGCAACGCACTCAGAAATGGCATTAGCCCGTGTTGCAACCCGTTAACACTATCACCGGTACCGCCGATAGCAGCGGCAAAAGGGAACTCGCCACAACTGGCCTGATAGGCAAGCAGGAGATTTCTCGCCTCGTTGACCGCGACTTTACTGACCAGGGTCCAATGACTCATCTGGGATATACCGAGTAAGTGATCATTCCTGCCAACATCAGAAACATCAGAGTAGTTCTGCATGCTGGCATCAGCATTGATACCTTCGAGAAAATCTGTGGTATTCAGCAACACCCGATTCTGCCCATTGATTGCGGCACCCGGTGCAATCAGAACTGCAACCATGGCCAGTCCGTCAATATTCAGCGAGACTGCAGTCGAACTGTTCTTCAAACCTACCGCATTATTGACTAAAGCTAACTCGACGGCATACCACAGAGCTGCACCACTACTATCTGTCAGTGCATCCGTATTCAGGGTTCGGTAGGGAAATAGTCCAAGTTGACGCTGGCAGCCTCCCACGGCGGGGTTTCCAAAACCGTCGCCGGTCGTATCAGGACAGGGTAAACTGCCCGGGATACTGTGCCGCAAGCTAAAACCACGCAGTGCTTCTGCGGCAACATTTAACGTGTCAGCGTCTTGTTTGACCTGCACAGTGCGTCGCTGGGAAACGCTTAGTGAAGTTACCATAATCGTTGTCACAGCCAACAACACAATAGTCAGCAACACCAGCGTCGCTACCCCCCTGGGTCGCTGCAGTCTGAGCCGCTGTCTACCAGTGGGTAACATCATTCTGTTTGTTTATCGTCACTCGGTTTGCCAGTAGCATTTTCAATAAGGAAATCCGTGACGAGCGTTTGGTCGACCCTTTCATAGCCCTCCCTGATAATTCGTTCTCCGTCACTCCAGGTTTGTCCCGGCTTAAGATTGACCGAATTCTGATTGATTCTGATTAATACTTTGCCATCCCGAATCTGATCGACACCGGTAGTTAGTTGCTGATCTATCATGCCATTGACCCAGAAGTAGTTTTTTCCATCTGCACGCTGCAAATAGCCTGAGAAAACAACTTCCGCAGGGGCCTGCTCTGACATTTGCAGGGGCACTAAATCAGAACCGGGGGCAATCTGCTCAAGAGTGGCCGAGCCGTTTTCAGAGCCTGCTACCGCGGTTCTAGCGGATTTGAGCATGTTACGCTTGTTATCGAGTTGCCGCCGCTCTGCAGCATCAGTAAACAATCGTCCAAGTCTGAAATCCTCTGCCATCACAAAATGAGGAAAAAGCAGAATCAGCGCAAGCAAGACTCTCATGGCGTGTCCCACCTTGAGGTAATATCCTGAACCGTATACCACAACAACTCACAGTCACCCCTTAATCGTGAAAACTCAAGGCCTTCGCTGTAGGTATCCAACCAACGAAGCTTGCATTCCTCGACGCTGTAAAGCCCTTTAGCATTATCAGACAAACTGTTAAACATTCTGTAAAGGTCACCTTCGTGCCCCAGTCGCATCGTGATTTTCATCGGTGTAACCATCACGCTGAGTTCCGGATGCCAATAGGGATCAACGTTTTCTTCTGTGGCGGCAGTGCTCTCAAGCGTAAACTCAATACCTGGAATATTGTAACTGCTACCGAGAGCACGAAGTGTTTCAACCCACTGCAGGCGCTGCGGCTCACCAATATAGCCAAGAGATTGCCGGTGCCGATAGGAAGGCAAATCTTCCTGCAGCATATAGCGGAAGAGTTCCGCTTCATCATTCGCAAACAGCTGCCCGTCATAAGCGGCTTTTGTGTTGTTCAGTTCCGATTTCCTGTCGAAGTAGTACCAGAGTGAAGCGCCGAGAATAATCATTGCCCCGGCGAGCCGGACCAGGGTAAAGGTATGGTCGCGCCACTGAACTTCCTCCAACAGGTCACGCACCCGCATGTGGCTGCTCCAGCACAATGAATATCTCAAAGGCATTGGTGTCAATGTTGGTAGCGGCAAAATCCTCGTTGCCTACCCGATCGGAAAACTGAGAGCTGGATCGCACGTCAACAGCGGTTCGGAGCAACAACACAGTCTCAACTTCAGGAAGTGCCCGCAAGTCAGCAATAAGATTATCCACCACCTGCTTGGTAGCCCGATAGGAATAGCCATCAGTTTTTATTGAACCAAACAACGTCAGGACCGCCTGTTTGGGCCAGCCATCGGCAGGGAAGTCTGATTCCTCAGGAGTCATGTCGTCGACGTTTTCTCCCAATGCCAGTCGATGACTTTGCACCAGCAGCTTCAATTCTTCTACAGGGTATTTCTTCCAGCTCAGTTCCTTCAGGATCACCGACCTGTAACGCGGCTCATTCAGCACTGTGCCAACTGGATCAAAATAACTCGTCAGGTTCTGATCGGCATCAAGCTTGATTTTGTCCAGCAACCTCACCGTCGACTGAATGCCGGTGGCATCGTCAAGCTGCGCCTGCAAGTCTCCATAGGCCCGCTCATAAGACTGGCGCAGTTGTAAATTGTTCTGCTCAATGAGGACCTGAAGATGATCCAATTCCATCGATTTCAACGCGAATACTACCGCCAGGGTTATACAGGCAAGGCTGCCCAATTCAGTCACCTGACCGATGAACTTATCAACCAGATACCGGTAATAAGGTGCCTTCTGCTCAACAGTTGCATAATGATCTACAAGTGGACTGGCGCGATAACACTGATAGGAAAAGAGCGCATCTGCACCAAGATTCTCGGAATTCTGCAGGCCCACCTGTTTAAACAGCTGCTGCAATCCGACGAAAGTAAACTGGACCCGCTCCTGCTCGCGAATGATAGACCGTACTTCTTCAAGGTTGTCATCCTGCAGAATGAAAAACACCTGCAATTTTTCACTGGCCTTGAGCATTCGCTGGTTCAGCAGGAAGTTATAAATTTCTTCTGTGCCTCTTTCGAGATTGGCGATCACGCCGGCAAAATCTTCGTTGTCCCACATATCCCGGTCGAATTTTGCCTGCCGGGAAAGTAACAGTTTACCCTTACTGAAATAACTGAATCGAAGTGCGCTACGTACCTGCCGGGACACGATCAGTACATGCTCTTCATCCTGCAGAAGTGACTTAACCACTTTTTCTGTCAATAAAGGCAGGGACCAGATACCAGCCAGTTTGACTCCAAATTTTTCCAGCCGCTCAAGCCACGGGGCCATCAGCCCCGAGTTAGTCAGGGCGGACAACAAAAGACGATCATCTTTCCGGCCTTCCGATGCCCGACCAATGCGTTCAGCATGAACATAGACTTCATCACGATAATGCCGGTCGAGCATGCGGTTAATCAGCGATTGTCTGTCTAACACATTGACATGGGGGATAGTTTCACGCCTGAAGTCTTCCTCAATCATGTCAACCAGGATCTTTGCAGGCATCGGCTCAGAATTAGCCAGCAGGTATTCGAAGCCTTTGAGGTCTTCTTCATCGGGTTGGAAGGCCCGGGTGCCAAGCAGTGACCGATCATCAAAGTCAAACACGGTCATTCGGTATCCTGAGAAATAATAGATTCTCTCCATCTACTGGATTCCCGTCGCCGCGTTCCAGACAGGTCCCAGAATCGACAGCATGATCCAACCTAACAATGCCCCCATGGTAACAGTCATGATCGGACTGATCGTCGGCTCTATGGTCTCTATCGCTTCCTGTATTTCTCTGTCATAGAAATAGCTCACATTCATCAGCGCATCATCCAGCTTACCGGTACTTTCACCGACTCTTAACATACGGATAACCAACGGCGGGAACAGGCTCACTCTTGAGAAGCTGTCACTAATCCCGCCACCATCGCTGATATGTTGCCTCGCCGTGGCTATTGCCCGGCCCAGATAAGTGTTATCCATCAAGGCTTCACAGATTTCGAGTGCCCGCAGTACGGTGACTCCAGCACCGTAAAGCAGCGCCATATAAGTAGCAAATCTGACCAGCCGGATTTTCAGCCCCATTGATCCGGCAATCGGAATACGCAGTTTCAGCCCGTCAAGCGCATAGCGAAATTCCGGGCGTGCACGGGCAATCAGTTTGATGAATATATAGATACCCGCGATCACTGACAGCACCAGCCACCAATAACCGGCGACAAAGTCCGAGGCAGCAATAAGGACTACTGTATGAAAAGGAATTTCCCCGCCAAGTTCTTCCACAAAGGGGATAATCTTTGGCACCAGAAAAATAAGCAAAAAAGCTGCAACGGTGACGATAATGGCACCCACAATGGAAGGGTACATCATGACTCTTTTGGCATTAGCGATCAGCTCATCGGTTTTTCGCATGGTGCTACCCATTTCATGCAATACACGAGGCAACTCACCACTTTCCTCTCCGATCGCAATCAATGCCACAAACACTTCGTCGAAGTCCTGCGGGAATTGCGCCAGAGCACCTGACAGATTGGAGCCACCTTCTATCGCTTCCACCAGACCTGACAACAGGTCCCTGAAATAGCGATCGGCAACGCTGTCACGCAGATCTGTCAAGCTTTCAATAATAGGTACCCCGGAAGCTGTCAGCTGCTCGAGGTGGAAAACCATATTGATCAGCTCACGTCGGGGTACAGAACCGCGAAACAGCCGGAACTGCACACGTTTATGCAGTTTGCTGGATATCAGATCAAAGCCCTGATTCTCAAGCCGGTACTCAAGATCCAACTCATTCTTTGCTTTGACAATACCGGTATGATGCCTGCCCGCGGCATCCATGGCCTTATATTTATACTCTTGCATTACTTGAGCCCTGCGGTCAGGTCGATGACGCGGCTTAACTCATCAATCGTCGTTCGACCGTCCAACACCAACTTCAGACCTTCTTCCGACATAGGCTTATAGTCTTCAATTTTAGCTTGTCGGGACAATTGTAATGGTGTTGCTCGCGTCGCAATCAGTTCATCAAGTTCATCACTTAAGGTCAGAATCTCCATCACCAGCGACCGACCCCGATAGCCGATATTCGAACATTCACGGCACCCCTTGGCATCATAGATAGTGACAGGTTTATCAGTTCCCAGAATGATTTGCTCGAATTCTTCAGTTTCCCGGGGTACCCGGCAATGTTTACACAGCAAGCGCACCAGACGTTGTCCGATAATTCCGATGATGTTTCCAGCCAGAATATCAGGAGGAACACCAATATCACTAAGGCGCGGAATGGCACCAATCGCAGAATTAGTATGCAATGTGGTAAAAACCTGGTGGCCAGTCATCGCCGCCCGAAACGCCATTTCGGCGGTGGGCTTATCACGGACCTCCCCTACAAGAATGATGTCAGGGTCCTGACGCATGATAGCCCTGATACCATCGGCAAAATCCATTTTTGAGACTTCATTAATCGAGGTTTGCCGAATCAGATCGATTGGATATTCCACCGGATCTTCCAGAGTCATGATATTCACCTGGACAGAATTCAGGTAACTCAGCATCGAATAGAGCGTGGTGGTTTTACCGCTGCCGGTTGGGCCAGTCACAAGGATGATTCCTTCAGGACGACTCATCAGAAGTTTCAGCTTCGTCAGCGCTTCAGGTTGCAAGTCCATTTCATCCAGATGCACCAGACCTCTGGACCGATCCAGAACGCGCAATACGATATTCTCACCGTGAATCGTAGGCAAAACAGACACCCGGAAGTCCACCGCCCTGCCACCAACGCGCATACCTATACGTCCGTCCTGTGGCATCCGGTTCTCTGCGATATTGAGATGAGCCATGACTTTCAGTCTGACAGAGATAGCCGGCCAGTAGTCTTTATGCAGGCTGCGCACCTGAAACATGACGCCGTCAATTCGATAGCGTAATCGAAGAAAGCTCGATTCCGGTTCAAAGTGAATATCTGAGGCTTCCCGCTTTACTGCGTCTGCCAGCAACGCATCAACCAGTCGCACAATGGGCTGAGAGTATTCTTCACCGGAGTCTTCCAGACTTTCATAGTCGGTAATACCGGTTTCAACTTCTTTGAGAATACCGTCAACGGACATCTCGTAGCCGTAAAACTGGTCGATAGTTTTCGATATTTCTGTGGCCGTTGCGAGGACCGGCACCACATTGATGTCTGCCCGGATATTGGCATTAATACGGTCGAGCACCATCACGTCATAGATATCTGTCATCGCCAGCACGAGTGCTTTCTCACTCGGTTCAAAGCTGACGGGGAGTACATTAAGCCGTTGAGCCAGTTGCTTTGGAATGATGGCAATGGCCTCAGGATCTGGAATGACCGTGGTCAGATCGATACTTTCCCGGCCAAGCGTTTCGCCCAACACGTCGCGCATGACCGTCTCAGAAATGAAGCCAAGGTCAACCAGCGCCTGGCCAATCATCTTGCCGGTTTTCTTCTGCTCTATAACAGCGATAGCTATCTGGTCCTGACTAATCAGACCACGTTCCATCAATTGTTCACCCAGTCTTCTGGGAGCCGAGGGTTTCGTCATGGCAAACTTTCTCCCAACACCCTGAGCCGGTCTGTCGCCGCTGAAACATCAAAGGAAGACGGAAACTGCTGGTTTAATTCAAGTGCCTTCCTGTAATAGCGTCTGGCCTGATCTGGTTGATTCAGATGGTCCAGGGAGATCGCAAGATTGTAGGCATAGTCCGGATTGCGATCATCAAGGTAGAAGGCGCGATAGAAAGATTCCTGCGCACCCAGCCAGTCCTCACTCGCTACCTGGTTCATACCCTTAAGGGAATGAAAATAAGCCGTATCAGGATATTCAGCCAGCAGCTTTTCAAGTTCTGCCCTGATCTGCCTTCGATCTGTTTGATTAGCAAGGGAAAGAAGCCCTGCCCTTGCGTAGCTGTCAGTCGGATCAGCCCTGAGCCTTCTTTCATATAACTCTGCCGCCATGCCCCACTGTGATTGCCTGACCGCTACAGCGGCAGCACCCAACAGTGCATCGCGATTATCCGGCGCCATCACCAGCGCGCGCCGGTACAGAGATTCTGCACTTGGCAGATCGTCTGACCTGAAGGCGGCATAACCCTGTTCAATCACCTCAAAAACATCACTCTTTCGCGCATGATGGTTCAGCACCAGTTGTTGTGCTGGCTCAGAAGAAGGGGTAGTGCTTTTTTTGAAATGCCCGGCAATCAAGGCATTCAGATCAGCCTGCGATGGTGGCGTGTCATATCGCTCAATGACATCATCCCTGCCGGGTTCAGCATTGACAGATTGTTCAGCTTCGGCTGCTACCGCTGGCCTGGATATCGGTTCACCAAAGTCAGATTCTGAGGCTGGCTCTGGTTCGTCAGTAATATCTTCTGTCAAACTCAGCGCTTCACCCGGTTCGCCTGAGTCAGCGAGCGGTTGATTGGTTGCGTCCTCTTCGGCCGGGACGACTTCACTAGTGTCATCATATTCCTCGGGTATCAGTTCCAGCGGCTGGTCGCCTGCAACTGACAGAGAGACACCTGACCTGCGCATCAATTCACTGGCATCATTGTTGCCCAGCAGGAAAAAATAGTACGCCAGAATTCCACCCAGTGTTGTTAACATCAGCATGAGGTAGAGGAAGTTGGCGCGACGCCTTGACTGGCCGGCAACCCGGTGTCCTTCGTCAATCAGATGTACCAGATCAGCCTCGTTTTGCCTGGCCGAGGGCTCTTCCGTGAAATGAGTATCAGGATGAAGCAACTCTGGCGTGTGGTCTGCTTCAGTCTGGGCATGATCATCTGATTCCTGCGTTTCCACAAGAACCTCCCAGGCATCAGAACCGGAGTCTGGCTCGCTATCCAGGGGCAGTTCCTCAGCCTCGTGAATCGTTTCCTGATCCCAGTCATCGGGATCTATCGCGTCACCAATTTCCCAATCAAAATCATCCAGATCATCGTCCAGTGGCAGGCTATCAGGGGCCACATCAGCCACATCTGTCTCTTGCTTTTCGTGCAGGCCAGAGACCAGATCTTCGTCCGCATCAATAGCGCAGGATGCCTCGCTGGAATCTTCCTCAACCAGCACGGTATCCTGGTCAGAATCCTCAGTCCCGGATGGCTCAACAGCTACTTCCCGGGCGACCACCTCTTCAGATGGGGTTTTGTCAGGAGCAGATTCATGTAACGGCACTGTCGCGTTAACCTGGGCGGATTCATCAACCTGCTCACTTAGGGTATCGCTGGGGCCCAGGTCCTCAACAGCAGGCAGCACGAAAGATTGTTGCGACTCCCGGCTGCGATGTTGCTTTTCAAGTGCGGCTTTCTTGAGCGCTTCCAGAAGTAAACTCACCTGTTACTCCTGCCTCGTGCTGGTAGGTGTCAGAAACGACCCAGCCCCACCCATCGACTGGTGCGGCTGGATGACTGTCGGTTTCAGAAAGATCACCAGTTCCGTTTTGTTAACTTCATCATCATCGTAACGAAATGCTCTGCCAAGACCAGGCACATTCTTCAGTAGTGGAATTCCGCGCTCTCTCCGCGTGATTTCATCCTGCATCAGACCACCTATTACTGCGATGTTGCCACTTTCAACCTTAAGGATAGACTCTACTTCACGCACCTGTATGACAGGAATCTCGGATATTACATTGGCATCTGCCAATGCCGGATTTGGGTCCTGAACAAAGTTGATCACCCGGGAGATGGTCGGACGAACATTCAGGATTACCCCTTCGTCATTATTAATATAGGGCGTTACACTCATGACAAACCCGACAGGCACCGTATTGACCGCTGTTTCAAAGGTTGTCAGCGAGCCGTTGCCGAGACCTGACCCGGTATCAATGTTCACATCAACCGTAAAGTAAATCAGATTATCAACAACCTTCAACAGCGCAGTCTGATTGTTCATCGCCATGATTTTAGGGCTGGACATAACACTCACTTCGCCGAAAGTTTCCAGCGCTTTCAGCGTCGCCTGCAGGACGTTACCGCTCAGCGACAAGTCCGAAACAGACAGGTTAAAGGTGGGCGGGGAGTTCAGCGAAACGTCATTAAACGCCTGAGTAATTTCGACGCCACTGGTGGCATCCGGGTTGATTAACCCCCAATCGATGCCAGCCTGATACCGGTCTGACAGATTAACTTCAGCAATAGTAGCTTCTATCAGCACCTGACGCTGGGTGCTGACCTGCACACTGCTGATAAAGCGGCCAATGTCAGCATGCTGTCTTTCCGTCGCTCTGACAGATACATTGGCTGACTCACGATTAATAATAATATTGGGGTTGGCGACATCACTTTCTCCGCCCTGGGCACCCTGATCGAGGATACGACTGATATTGTCCTCAAGCGTGCGCCAGAAATTGTGGTCGGTGACGTTGGTGACAACGGTGTCTGAACTGTTCCCGGCATCACCTGTCGTTTCGCCATCGCCCCCTGCACCCTGCCCGGTGGAACTGATTTGGGTTGAAACTGCGACTCTGCCGACACTGCTTCTGGCGATATTCAGATAGTCAACAACATAGTTTTTGATGTAAGGCTTGTCTTCCTGCACCCTGAGAACATTCCCACTCAGGTGATACCTGAGGCCGGTGCTTTCCATGATCCTGTCCAGCAGATTTCGCAAAGGCTGCTGTACTGCATTGATAGAAACCCGCTGAGTGATACCAGAGTCAATATCAAGATTCAGGTCAGAATCACGCGCCAACGAAAAAAGCAGCTCTGATACAGGAACATCAAAGACGACAACCGTATGGGTTGACTCGAGTGGCAATGGCTCTGGTCTGGGTAATTCGATCTGGCCTACCGGTCGGGGAATCGCAGGTATCGTGCCCTGCGTGTCTGCCTCATCAGCTGCTGTCGTTGGTTGCGAAGGTGACTCAGCAACCATCGCTGCCGGCACACCCAAATGGTCGTCAGAGACGTTAACTGTTTTGCCTGGCGACGCACACCCGGCTATCAGAATAAGTGGAACCAGCGAGACAGTTCTGAATTTCATAGTGCTCCTAACGAACCCACAGGTTCAGTAGATACGTTCCCAGGACCAGGTTGGTTGCAACGAAAAAGGCGGCTGCAGGTTTGCCAAACCATCGCACCGGTACTTTATACTGACTATCAACTGCAGCCCTGCGAATATCTTCGGGTATCAGGACTGTTCGTCCATTGGCGTAAGCAGAAAGTAATGCCTTGTCTGCCAGTATATTGATGCGTCTGATCAGGCCCTGCGAATAGTACTCAATTGTTTTAGCCACCTTCGGCGAAAAAACTTCTGCTCCCTGGTAGCCAGAAGCTCGCATTCTGAAATTAACATATTCAAGAATATCGTTTCGCTTCAGAGGTGCCAGGTACAAGCTATGGGTGATACGCTCTCTCAATTGCCTGATTTTTCTGTTCGCCAGATTGGCATCCAGTTCAGGCTGCCCAAACAGCACAATCTGAAGTAATTTGTGCTCATCGGTTTCTAGATTCGACAGCAATCTCAGTTCTTCCAGTGTTTCCAGCGGCATTTCCTGCGCTTCCTCTACCAACACAACCACATGCAGATTGTTGGCATAACGTTCAAGCAGGGCGGTGTGCAGCGCACGCATCACCATCAACTTGTCTGAACCTGGGCGCACTGGCAATGACATTTCCCTGGCTACTTCCAACAAGACTTGCTGCGGGGACAAACTCGGATGAGCCAGATAG
>JAGRIO010000407.1 GCA_020443225.1 Pseudomonadales bacterium | reverse complement strand
CAGCTTTGAATGTATAGGTAACGTCAACACCATGCGGCAGGCCCTGGAATGCGCTCACAAAGGCTGGGGAGAGAGCTGCATTATCGGTGTGGCTGGTGCGGGCCAGGAAATATCTACCCGACCCTTTCAGCTGGTAACAGGTCGGTCATGGCGTGGTACGGCTTTTGGTGGTGCCAGAGGCCGCACCGACGTGCCAAGAATTGTCGACTGGTATATGGAAAACAAGATTAATATTGACGATCTTATTACCCATACCATGCCGCTGACTGACATCAACAAAGCATTTGACCTGATGCACAGTGGTGAAAGTATCCGCTCAGTCGTGCTGTACTGATAACAACAGGACTGAGCGGCACTGGCTCAGTCCTGCGGTTTCTTGCCTGTGACCCGGGTGGTGGCAGCATTGAAGCGTTTTCTCTGCTCATCACTGCCCCGTAGTTTGCGGTTGGAATCGTTTTCCAGCTTCATAGCGTCGCCATCCAGTGTGGCGAGATCGATCACTTCCTTTGACAAACGCACGGCGATGGGTGAATTGGCAGCAATCTGGCGAGCCATATCCATCGCTGCCGGCATCAGTTCGTCTGGTGCAAACAACTGATTGACCAGACCTTCATCCCTGGCTTCCTGAGCATCGATTCTGCGGGTGGTCAGAATCCACTCTTTGGCTTTGGCGGCGCCCACCAGACGGGGCAGGGTAGCTGCGCCGACCACCAGACCATACTCGGCGCCGGGAAAACGATAGCTTGAAGTGTCACTGGCAAGTCTGATGTCGCAACAGATAGCCAGGCGCACGCCGCCGCCGTAGCAATACCCATTGACGGCGGCGATAACCGGCAAGGGCGTTTTGCTGATCGCAACGGCACCATCAAGGCGCTCACGGGGTGGGGGCAGATCGTCGGCTTCTTTGTTGATGCCGCTCATCTCCAGCATGTCGCCGCCGGCGCAGAAGGCTTTCGGTCCGGCGCCGGTGATGATGATGCAGCGGATGCCATCGGCTTCGGCATTCTGTACGGCGGTGCCAATACGATGATTCAGCTCTGAGCTGAGTGCATTATGCTTTTCGATTCTGTTCAGGGTCAGGATAAGGATGTCTTCGACACGTTCCTGTAACAGTACACTTGTGGTTTCGGTCATTTTTCCCTCTTGAAAGTCGTTAAATCGCTGGTAGCGGACAAGTTTCAGGCGATAGCGCCAGTGTTCATCAGATTGTCGATTTCGGCGTCAGATAAGCCGAATTCCTGCAATATCTCACGGCTGTGCTCTCCGGGTACGGGGCCAGCATGATGGAATTTCTCTGTCTGCGGACAGTCAGACAGATTGATAGGTGAACGCACCAGCTTAAGGTCACCCAATTCTGGGTGGGGGGCAGCTTTCACCATCTTCAGATGTTGCGCCTGGGGATCTTCGAATGCCTCCCCGATGTTGTAGATGGGACCGCAGGGTACGCCAGCGTCATTCAGTTTCTCGACCAGTTCCGCGGTGGTAAAGCGGCTGGTCACCCCGTTGACGGCCTCATTCAGCGCCAGCTTGTTTTTAACCCGGTCCCTGGCACGGGCAAAATCAGGATGGTCCAGCAGGTCGGTTGCATCCAGTGCGTTGCAGAAAGATACCCACATTTTGCCCGTGCTGGCTGCCAGGTTAACCAGTCCATTGCTGGATTGATAAACCCCCATGGGAACCTGGGTGGGGTGAAAGTTGCCGAGCTGCTCGGGAATTTCGCCTTTCAT
The DNA here is from genome assembly GCA_020443225.1 of Pseudomonadales bacterium. Classification (GTDB taxonomy): domain Bacteria; phylum Pseudomonadota; class Gammaproteobacteria; order Pseudomonadales; family Azotimanducaceae; genus UBA4582. The sequence goes on along the minus strand of JAGRIO010000407.1, from coordinate 1,414 downwards.
GGTGTAACGCGCACCCTGAAAATCCAGCTTGCTCAGCATGGCTTCCAGCAGTGACGTATGCACCCACTGACCTTTACCAGTCCGCACCCGGTGTAGCAGTGCCAGCAGAATACCCTGGCCCAGAAACATGCCGGCACTGGTATCCGAAATGGCAATGCCGACCCGCATCGGGCCCTGACCCGGTTCACCGGTAATGCTCATCAGCCCGCTGGTGCCCTGGACGATCTGATCGACGCCGGGGCGCTTGCCGTAGGGTCCATCCTGGCCAAAGCCGGAAATACTGGCGAGGATGATGCGGGGGTTGATCTTCTCCAGATCCTCATAGTCACAACCGAGGCGGGTTTTGACCTCAGAACGGAAGTTCTCGACCACTACATCAGCCTTGCGTACCAGCTCGTGAAACAGTGCCTGGCCCTGCGGGTGTTTAAGGTCGATGGCCAGACCCCGTTTATTGCGGTGCAGGTTCTGCTGGTCCGGGCCACTGTGGGCACCGGTAACGGAGCCACCGGAAGTATCCTTATCAGCAGGGGGCTCAATGCGTATTACGTTAGCGCCCCAGTCGGCCAGCAGGCGGACTGCTGACGGACCTGCCCGGGCAATGGTCAGGTCAAGCACCGTGATATCCGATAGCGGCATGTTATCTGTCATCTTCTCCATTGTTGTCTACTGCTCCCATAAAGTCAGCGGTTTGTGAAGCTGCGTCTGGCGCAGCGATTTCTTTGACTCGCTCTTCGACATCATCGTATTCCAGCCGGAGTGCTCTTGTCATAGTGGCGTGCATTTCATAAGTACAGGTGATGTAGGTTAATTCGAGAATCTCTTCATCACTCAGGTGTTGTTTGAGAACCGCAAAAGTGCCGTCAGCGACTCTGCCGCCAGACAGCACCAGATCATCGGTGTAAGCCAGCACGGCCCGTTCCAGCTGGTCAAAGCAATCAGCAGACTGCCAGTGAGGAATGGCGGCAATCTGCGCTTCGCTGAAATCCAGCGCCCGCATGGATTTGCAGTGCTGTGAATAGACAAACTGGCTGCCCCGCGAATAGCCGGCCCGGGTCTGACCCAGTTCCCGCAATCTGGGTGATAATTTGCGGTTCGGGCTGCGGTAGAACTGAAAGCCAGCCACAGTATGGGCGAAACATTCCGGTACCAGGGCGAACACAGTCCACCAGTTGCCGGGCGTGCCGGTTTCTGTGCCAGGTTCGGCGACCGGGCAGCGATCACCAAAAAGTAAGTCATAAAGTGGCAGGACTGCCGGATCTGCCTCGGCTCTGGGTACCTGTCTTAGTCTGGGCATATTTGCGTGCTCCGTTTATGAGTGAATGTCGGCTGATGGTTTGTCCCTGACAGATGATTGTGAATCGCCAGCCGGGCCACCAGGCCTGATGCGAGTGGGCGCGTTTTGCGGACCAATCTG
>JAGRIO010000406.1 GCA_020443225.1 Pseudomonadales bacterium | reverse complement strand
AGGCAAAGCCTGTTGGCTGGTTTTACTGCGGATTGCTGTGCGCGGGTTAACTGCCATTGGCCTCCAGCAATAACAGTGCTTTCTCAGCCCCGTTACGGGTGAATTCAGCCTGGACGGGCAAAAATTGCCGGTTCTGCCGCTGTTCCTTAGGGTGATACAGAAGCTATCGGTTATACTAGCCGGTCTTGTGTGCAACGCAGACTCACCGGGCTCATGCTGAAGCGGGTGGCGCTGAACCCTGAAACATCAGCACAGTAACCAATGATTAAGACCACAGTAAGCCGAAGAAGAGCATCATGGACATAAAACAGGAAATGCAGCAATCAGGTATTGCTGCCCGCAAAGCCGCCCGGCAGATCAATGCTGCATCCACTGCGCAGAAAAATGCCGCACTGGAAGCCATTGCCAGGGAAATTCTGGCCGCGCGACCAACCCTGATGTCCGAAAATGCCAAAGACCTGGAGAATGGCCGTAAAAACGGGACGACCGAAGCCATGCTTGATCGGCTGACATTTACTGACGCACGTTTCGACGGCATGGTGGAAGGCCTGCAACAAGTTGCGGCTTTGCCTGATCCGGTGGGTGAGATCAGCGAGATGAAGTACCGACCCAGTGGTATTCAGGTCGGCAGAATGCGCGTGCCTCTGGGCGTGATCGGCATTATTTACGAATCCCGGCCCAATGTGACCATCGACGCGGCCAGCCTGTGCCTGAAATCCGGTAATGCCACGATTTTACGGGGTGGCTCGGAAGCCATTCATTCCAACCGGGCACTGGCAGTTTGTATTCAGAAAGGGCTGCAGGCTGTAGGCTTTGACCCGGCGGTAGTTCAACTGGTGCAGACCACCGACCGTGACGCGGTAGGTGAGATGATTACCATGGATAAGTACATTGACGTGATTGTGCCCCGTGGCGGCCGCAGCCTGATCGAACGCATCAGCAACAACGCGACTATTCCTGTCATCAAGCATCTTGATGGCAATTGCCATGTGTACATCGATGCGGATGCTGATCGTCAGAAGGCCATCGACATTGCCTTTAATGCCAAGTGCAATCGTTACGCTGTCTGTAACGCGATGGAGTCATTGCTGGTGGCAGAACCGGTTGCCAGTGATGTGCTGCCGGAACTGGCGCGTCTTTATACAGAAGCGGGTGTGGAGTTGCGGGGCTGTGAATCAACCGTTCACCTGCTATCGAATGTCTGCACGGTCAATGAAGCGACTGAAGAAGACTGGTACACCGAATATGTAGCGCCCATTCTGGCCGTCAAGGTGGTTGATGGGTTGGACGCTGCCATTGACCACATCAATACCTACAGCTCGAAACATACCGATGTCATTGTCACAGAAAACTATACCCGTGGCCGTCGTTTTATCCGTGAAGTGGATTCCAGCTCGGTGATGATCAATGCCTCGCCGCGCTTTGCTGATGGTTTTGAGTTTGGTCTCGGTGCAGAAATCGGTATCTCCACCGATAAGCTGCATGCCCGTGGGCCGGTAGGCCTGGAAGGACTGACCTCACAGAAGTATGTGGTGTTTGGTGACGGGGAAGTGAGGCAGTAACCCGTCATGTCTGTGGCTGTGTTTGGCGGCACCTTTGATCCGGTTCACTTTGGCCATCTGCGGGCGGCTGTTGAAGTCAGGGAAGCGTTAAACGCAAAGGTCATCAGACTGATGCCGGCTGCCATTCCATGGCTCAAAGACCAACCCGGTACCCGGCCCGAAGACCGGCTGGCGATGCTGCAGGCGGCGGTTCGCGATATCGATGGTCTGGAAGCAGATGACCGTGAGCTCAGGCGCGGCGGCAATACCTACACTGTCGACACGCTGCAGGAATTGCGCACCGAAATTGGGGACAGTGAACCCATTTACTTTGCCATGGGAGCAGATGCCTTCAGTCAGTTGCACCGCTGGCGGGAATGGCAGGCATTGTTTGATCTGGCCCATATTGTGGTGATGCACAGGCCGGGCTACAGGGTGCAAGCCGACCCGGTAACGGAACGCTTTCTGGCCGGTCGGCAGGCAACCCTGCCGCTGGCAGCCAGAGATGCGGCGGGCCGGGTGATTGAGTTGCCGGTCACCCAGCTGGAGATTTCCGCCACTGATATTCGGCGGCGGTTAGCAAATGGCCAGGCGGTGGAATTTTTGATGCCGCCAGCGGTCATTCAATATATTAATGTTCATGGGTTGTATCAGCCTGTGCCAAACCAAGCGAAATGCGGGAGCAATGACTGATTTATGTCAGCAAGTGAAAAAGCGATAGCCCTTAAAGATCTGGTCCTGGAAGCTCTGGACGATTTGCGGGGAAACGATATCAAGGTTGTGGATGTGTCAGAGCAGACCAACGTCACCGACTTTATGGTGATTGCCAGCGGCACATCTAACAGACACGTAAAGTCTCTCGCCAACAATGTGATTGCAGAAGCTGGTCAGGCCGGCGATAAGCCCTATGGCGTGGAAGGCATGGACACAGGGGAATGGGTACTGATCGACCTGCTGGACGTGGTAGTGCATGTTATGTTGCCCGCGACCCGCGAGTTTTATGAGATCGAGCGCCTGTGGAGCCTCAGTTCCCAGAGCCGAGAAGCCAGAGTTGAGGAAGCCGACGGCAACGCTTCGCGGAACTGAACCACGTGCTGATCGAGATAGTTGCGATTGGAACCAAACTGCCCGCCTGGACAGAGGCTGGCTATGAAGAATATGCCAAACGCTTGCCCCGCGAGTGGGACTTGCAGGTGAAAGAGCTGGCTGTAGCCAGACGTGGCAAAACTGATTCTGTTGAGAAGCTGATTCAGGATGAAGGGAAAAGGATGATGGCGGTCGTTAAACCGGGCGCCATAGTGATTGCCCTCGACAGGGAGGGGACCAACTGGTCGACGGAAAAACTGGCTGACAACTTCGGACGCTGGATGCAGGAAACCAGTCATATTCAGTTCCTGATCGGCGGACCAGATGGATTGAGCCAGGAATGTCTGCAACGGGCCAATGCCCGCTGGTCCCTGTCAAAACTGACCTTTCCTCATGTGTATGTCAGGATGCTGCTGGCAGAGCAGATTTACCGGGCCTGGTCGATCATCAATAATCACCCCTATCATAAATAAAGAGCCATAAATCAAAAGCCATAAAAAAGAGCCACAAATAA